>JAGWYX010000325.1 GCA_018969165.1 Verrucomicrobiota bacterium | reverse complement strand
GGAGCTCAGCCCGCAGAGCCAGCTCTTTCGGCGGCCAGACTCCTACCCGGCTGCTGCGCTTATTCCTTTGGCTCCTATCTGAAGACGGGGCGCATGACGATGGAGGATTTCATCGTCAAAGCGGCGGAACTCGGCGTGCTGGGCGTCGATATCACGACGTATTGGCTCAAATCGACGGAGCCGGCTTACCTGGCGAGTCTGCGCCGGTTCGCCTATCGGCAAGGAATGCCGCTGTCGGGCCTGGCGATCGGCGCCGACCTGTGCCAACCGGATGACGGCAAGCGTCAGGAGACGGTCGAGACCGTTCGGAAGTGGGTGGACGCCACGGAGCGAGTGGGGGCGTCGCATCTCCGGGTCTTTGGCGACAGGCTTCCCCGGGGCGCCACGGACGAGCAAGGGATCGCGTGGGTAGCCGAGACGCTGAAGGCGGCTTGTGATTACGCAGCGACGAGGGGAATCACGCTCGGCATCGAGAGCCACTCCGGGCTGACCACCAAAGCCGCGAACATCGTCGCGATCCTGCGCCGGGTCGATTCGCCGTACGCCGGGTGCAACCTGGACATCAGCAATTTCCCGGAGAACCCTTACGCGCAAATCCAGGCCTGCCTGCCATTCGCGACGCACACGCACATCCGCGATTTTTACGGTGAACCCAAGCGTCCCTTGGACCTGGACGGCGTCTGGCAACTGTTCGCCAAGGCCGGCTACAAGGGGTTCATGTCCGCCGAATACGAGGGTGCCGAGGACGCCCTGACCGGCGTCCCCAAGCTTATCGACAAGATCAGAGTCCTGTGTCGGAAGTACTCGAGCGCTTGAGAACCTATGCCTACTCGACGAACTTTTCTCCAGCAACTGGCCGGGGGCGCCACTTGGGTGGCGGCTTCCGGGCTCGTCTCCACGCGCCACGTCCTGGGCGCCAACGACCGCATTCGGATCGGTCTGATCGGGGCCGGGGACCGCGGCAAAGAGATTTTTCGGGCGGCGTTGCGGTGTCCGAACGTCGAGGCCGTGGCCGTTGCCGATGTCTATACCCGGCGTCTGAACGAGGCGCAGTCGATTGTTCCCGGCATCCGCATGCACCGCGATTTCCGGCGCGTGCTCGATGACAAATCCGTCGATGCGGTCTTGATCGCGACGCCGCAGCATCAGCACGCCTTGAACTTTGTCCCGGCGCTCCAGGCAGGCAAGGACGTGTATCAGGAGAAGACCATGGCCTTCAACCCCGGGCATGCCCGGCGGATGCGCAAGGCCTTCGAGGGTTCCGGGCGTGTGGTGCAAATCGGCATGCAGATGAACAGTGGTCCGGGCGTCCGCCAGGTGCAGGAATTGGCGACGCCGGAGCGGTTGGGGACCATCAACGCCCTCCAGGCGCATCATTTTCGCAACGCGGCCTATGGTGGCTGGCTGCGACGGATTCCGATCGACTGCGACGCGGGGCAGGTGGACTGGCCGGCGTTCGAGGGCGAGGCCAAGCGTTACCCGTTCGATCCGCAGCGTTACATGAACTGGCGGTTTTACTGGGATTACTCGGGCGGCAACGTATTCGAGAACATGGTGCACCAGCTCGGCTTCTGGTTCCAGGTGCTCGGGTTGAGCATTCCGGAAACCGTGACGATGGCCGGCGCCAACTATCGTTCGCCCAAAATGGAGGTGCCCGACACGATGACGGTGTGCATGAATCATCGCGAGCAGGTCTTGTTCACCTGGAGTTCAACCTTCTCGAATACCTTCTACGGCGAAACGCATGATTACCTGTTCGGCACTAAAGGGACGGTGATGCACGACGCCTCCGGCGAGGTTGTCTATTTGCCGCCCAGCCGGGCCGCGACCGCGGGGCTTGGCGGTGAAAGCCAGGCGCCGGCCCCGCAGCGTCCCGGTTACACGGACTACACGCCCCAGCACATGCAGAACTTCTTTGATTGCGTGCGCAGCCGCCAGCAACCGGTGTGTCCCTTCGATCTGGGGTTCCGGACCGCGATCACGTGTCAGATGGCGATCGCTTCCTATCGGCGGCAGCGGACCGTGCGCTGGGATCCGCAGCTCCAGGACATCGTTTAGGGTTCGTCCAACGGGGCCGTTCGCAGCGGCGGCCACTCGCCCTTTGGCGCGACTGGAAACGCCGGGGCGGATTCCGCGTCGGCGGTCTCGTTCGATTGATCACCGTCAAGGATTTCCCCTGGCACTGCCGCCAGACTCCGGCCCGCAACGTGCGCGCATGAAGATTGGTTTTCACACCGACGCATTTAATTCGGCCTACTGGTCGTTCGACCGGTGCCTGGATTGGGCGCAGCAAAACGGGCTGCATTACGTCGAGTGCGGCCTGATCGACGGCGTCAGTTGGATGCACGGGCTGGGCTACCAGCCGCACGTCGCGCTCTACGAGGACCCGGTGCTCCTGCGCCGCAAGCTTGATAAATACGAGGTCCAGTTCTCCCAGGTCGATGCCGCCTTCCCGCTTTCGGGTGAGGACGGCCCGTTGCGGGGGGTGCCTTACGTGATGAAGGCAATCGCCTGGGCGGCGCAGGTTGGCTGCCCGTGCGTCGATACCACCGACGGTTTGCATCGGCCGGATGGGTTGTCCGACGCCGAGGCCATGACGCTGATGAAGCGGAGCTACCAGCAGATTATGCGGGTGGCCGAGGCGCACCGCGTCATCGTGAACATCGAGCCGCACGGTTACTTCACCACCAACCCCGCCGCCATGGAACAGATGCTCGGCTTCCGCGACTGCCCGTTCCTGCGAATGAACATGGACACCGGGAACACATTCATTGCCGGGCGCGATCCCGTGGGGTTTCTGCGCCGGTTTCGCGCCCGGGTCAGCCACGTGCACATCAAGGATGTGTCGCCGTCGCTGGCGGCCGTCTCGCGCGGAGCCCAGACCGGCATCGCGGTCAGTCATTGCGCGCTGGGCGAAGGGGTGAATGCCAAGAATATCCGCAAATGCCTGGCGTTGCTGCGCGACCACGGATACGAAGGCGTTTTGAGCATCGAATGCGAAGGGCAGGGCGGGCCATTGATCGAGAAATCCCTGGCCTGGCTGCGCGGAACGCTCGACGAACTGAGCATCCCGTGCGAATGATCCTGCCCCGCAAATTCAGGCTGGCCATTTGGAGTACCGCGTTCGCCTGGGCGGCACTCGCCCTCGTGTTCGGCCTCTCCCGGCCGGTGCTCGCGCAGCCATCGCCGCTGGCGGATTTGGCGGAGCTGACCCCCGGTCGGGTCAAGGCCGAGAACGCGCTCTGGATCGAGAACCCGCTCAGCGCCCGATTCAACTCCTCGAATCGCGTCGTTGTCGCCGAGGTGAAAGGCCCGGCGGTCATCACGATGGTCCATTTCGCGATGCCCGAGGTGCTCAAGCTCAACCGCGACCTCCTCCTTCGAATGTATTGGGACGACGAACGCAACCCGAGCGTGGACTGCCCGCTGGTCGATTTCTTTTGTGATCCGGCCGGGCTGCGCGACGAGGTCAACACCGCGCTGGTCAACAAAAGGCGCGGGTTCAACGCCTATTTCCCGATGCCATTCCGGCGCTCCGCGAGGATCGAACTGGTCTATGACGGTCCGGTCCCGCCGGGCAAGCAGCTCTGGAGGATCATGCCCTGCTACAGTTATGTGATGTATCGGACGCGGAAACGATTGCCGGCGGACACCGGCTACTTCCACGCCAGTTGGCGCCAGGAGAGCCTGCTCCTCGGCGAACGCGACTACGTCGCGCTCGAGGCCAAAGGCCGCGGCAAGTTCGTCGGCTGGAACGTCACCGTGCGCCGGCCCGGGCGCAATGATTACCCGGTGGACGAGAATGAGAAATTCTACATCGACGGCGAGGGGACGGCGTCCGTCGAGTTTCAGGGACTCGAGGATTCGTTTGGCTTCAGTTGGGGCTTTCCGCCGACGGAGAGCCAGTTCCCGCTGACCGGCTTTTACAAGTTCTTCAAAGGCGCCGTCGCTTACCGGTTCTTTATTCAGGACGCGATCAGTTTCGACAAATCGCTCCGCGTCGCGATCGGTTTCGGCGCGCACGAGTCGCCGTTTTTCCGACGTGAGTTTTCGAAGCCGGGCAACGCCCTGCAACTTTCCAGCACGGTGTATTGGTATCAGCGCGAGCCGCACGCGCCGTTGCCGGCGCTGCCGCTGGCGGCGGAGCGGGAACCGGCGGCCGAACAGCCGCTTTCGCCCCTGATCCATTGAACCGGGGCGGTATTGCGGTCAGGGATCGGCCGGTTTGCCACCCAGACACCAGAGATGTTTCTCGGTTCGGATAAACATCCGGCCGAGCGCGACGGCGGGGGTGGACCGGCAGAGTTCCTTGAGCGGGTAGCGGCACAGCGCTTCGAACTTGTCGCCGGCCGTCACGACCACCAGGTCGCCAGTCACCGAAACGCAGTACAACCGGCCGTTCACCCAGACGGGTGAGCCGAAGTAATCCCCGCCCACCCGCTCCTGGTAATGCACGTCGCCGGTGCGCGGGTCCAGGCAGGTCACGATCCCGCCGTCGCTCCAGAACCAGGCCCGGTCACCCAGGACGATCCCGGTGGGCACGTAGGGTGCGGACCGTCGGAGCTGCCAAGCCAAGCTGGGTTTGGGGCCGTTGGCGGAGTCGGCAAGCCTGACGGCGGTGACGAAGTTACCGCCGCCGCCGCTGCCGCACGAGCCGAGGATGATGTCGCCGGCGATCAGCGGCGAGCTGACGCAGCGTTTGTTGAAGGCCTGGTCGTAGTCCCAGAGAATCTTGCCGGTGTCCGGGTCGGTGGCATAGAGGCCGCCGCCCTGGCTGCTGAAGATGATCTGGGCCTTGGCGTCTTTGGGCTCATAGACGCAGGGCGTCGCGTAGGCGACCACGACGCTGCGCCGCGGGGTTTGCCAGACGGTTTCGCCGGTGCGCGCGTCCACGGCCAGGACCGAGCTGTTGCCGGTGCGGGTGCCGCCCGGAACAAAATGGGCGTCGTCTTGCTCGTCACCGAGGAAGACCTTGCCCTGATAGAGCATCGGCGAGATGCCGCAGCCGTGCTGGCTGACGAAGGGCCCAAAATCACGCTGCCAAACCAGCTTGCCGTCGTGATCCAGCGCCGCCAGGTAGTAGTGCTCCGGTTCATTCCAGACCACGTACACATGGTCGGCATCGACCGCCGGTGTGGACGAGGCGTAACTGTTATACGGGTGGCGTGGAAATGGGGTGAGCGGGAAATCGTGGCGCCACAGCAAGCGCCCGTCCCGGGTGCTCAGGCACAAGGCGGAGAAACCGCCCGCCTTATCACCGGTGGTGGTGAGAAAAATCCGGTCGGCCCACAGGACAGGCGAGGAGTGGCCGATGCCGGGCAGTTCGATCTTCCAGTTAATGTCGGCATCGGTGATCTTGCCGGGGATGGTCCGGGCGTGGCTGATGCCGGAGCCGTTGGGGCCCCGGAATCGGGTCCATTCCTGGGCGGCGACCGTGGAGGTGGCGACCACCAGTCCGACGGCGAGCGGCAAGCTGAATCGGGGTGTCTTCATACGTCGTGAGTCG
>JAGWYX010000324.1 GCA_018969165.1 Verrucomicrobiota bacterium | reverse complement strand
TCCACCTGAAGCAGGTAAGCGGGGAAACTCGCCGGGAGCGTCCGCGCCTGGTTCCACGAGGCTTGCAGGCCCTTGTACGCCGACGGCAGGGCATTGTCCAAAACATGATCATGCGCCAGCACGCCGGCAAACTGGCGCAGGTCCAACGCCGCCACCAACGGGACCCCCAAGGTTAGCACCAGGTCGGTGCCCGCCAAACTCAGTGGGCCGCGGCGAAGCGACGCCATCGCATCCAGGTGGCAATCCACATCGATTCGCCCCGGGCGGGGAGCACCCACACAGCCACAGACGGACGTGATGAACGCAAATAGAAGCGGCTCGACTGTCGGGTTGAGTGCCAGCGGCTGAGCCCGGCGTGGTCGCGGCGCGAACAGGGGTTTGACCATGAAAATCACCGCGGTCATCCCGGCGAACAAAGGTATGCAGTAAACGACGAGCTTGACCGGCCCGCCACCAGCGGTCGGGAGGAGAAAAGTAAAGTGCGTGGCCCAAAGGAGGGTCAGCCAGCCGGCGCAGAGGATCAGCGCCACGTAACACAACGGCAAGAGCACCATGGCGGTGGTCACCAAAAGCAGGCCGACCGGATAAAGCAGGCTGGTAGGTGCATGCGGCACGGAGCCGCCAAAGGCGTCGGCGATGTCGGCCGGACTCAGGACAGTGGCAGCGGCAGCCGGAGGGATTGATTCGGCGGTTTGAACCGGTATCGCACCCAGTTCGGTCGGCTGCCCGCAATTGGGGCAAGTGATGCGGCTGCCGGTTGCCTCAACGGCGAATTCCAAATGCACGCCACAGGATTGACAGGAGCATTTGGCGGACGCCGACTCGTTCATTGTCGAGGCAAGGAGAACAAAGCCCAGTCGGCAGATCAAGCTGTGATCGATTCGCTGGAACAACGGGGGTTCGAGATCGTGCCTGGTTTCTTGCCACCGTCCGAACAGAAATGATTGATCGCTGCGCTGGGCTCGATCAACGGCACTGGCCGACGCGGGGTGCTGAATTTGCCCGCCGTGGCGCAACTGACCTTGTCTTCTCGGATTTTGGAATTGGTTGGCCGGCATCTGCCAGCAGCCCCTCTACCGGTACGCGCGTTGTACTTCGACAAATCGCCCGACGCCAATTGGCTGGTGGCCTGGCACCAAGGACCTCACGATTGCGGTGCGCGCTCAAGTGGATGGGATTGACAGCCCCGCGCTGCGGTAATTGAATGGAGCGCACCAAATCCGTGAAACGCTCGTTGATGTTCAAAATCGCCCTTGCCTGGTGCTCTCTCTACGTACTCATGCAAGGGTTCGCACTGGCCGCAGCCTTGAATAATAGACCGGAGCCGGACCTTAGGCAGGGGGCATCCGCCCTCCTTGTGTTCGCATGCCTGGGATACGGAAGTCTCGGTCTTTATAGGCGGAGGCGACGGGCGGGTTGGGTGTGCGCTGGCACGCTTGCGGTGATGACGCTCTGGTTGCCGTTTGGCTACTTGCGGGTTGCTTCGTTGCCTGGACGCGAGCCGAATCGTTTGCTGGTCATGTTTTCACTGATGGCCTTTCTCAACCTCGCTGTGATCGGGTACCTGGTCAGTCCAGGTTATCGTCGCCTGGTTCGAGCTGCGCAGGAGAGTGCACACTCAGCGTCCCCTGACACCCCCAGGAAGGCGCAACGGTGACTGATGGGCGGCTCTTCTGACGAAGGGCGGATTTGAGCGCTCGCCGGGTGCGCCCGGGTCGAGGCATAGACCGGAGCCGACGGGTTAGAATTCCGCGTGGCGCTCCTGCCGATCGCCGGCTCGGTGAGGACGCATTCGACTCAATAATCGGCATGATTGCATTTTCCGCTCGGTGACCAAACACTGCCAGCGTGATCGCGCCGCAAAGTCCACACATCCTCGTGCTTGGTGCCGGTTTTGGTGGTCTGACGTTCTGCCAAGCATTCCGCCATCCGCAGGCGCGCGTGACGCTCGTGGATCGCCAGAATCACCACCTATTCCAGCCCTTGCTCTACCAGGTCGCGGCGGCGGGATTGTCGGCCCCGGAAATCGCTCAACCCATTCGCTCGATCCTCGCGGACCAGCCCAACGTCACCGTCTTGCTGGAAAAGGTCTTGGACTTCAGGCTCGCCGACCGACAGGTCGTACTCGAGCAGGCGATCTTAACCTACAGTTATCTCGTGCTCGCCCTCGGCGGCGTGACCAGTTACTTCGGGCACCAGGAATGGGAGCAGCACGCGCCCGGTTTGAAATCGCTCGACGACGCCCTGCGGATTCGGCGGCAGATTTTGCTCGCCTTCGAACGGGCGGAGACCGAGCCGGACTCGGCCAGGCGCATGCCTCTGATGACCCTAGTCGTCGTAGGCGGCGGTCCCACGGGAGTAGAACTGGCCGGAGCATTCGCTGAACTCGCTCGACACGTGCTGCGCCGGGATTTCAGGCGCATCCATCCCGACCAAGCGCGGATCATTTTGATCGAAGGGGCACCGCGAATCCTTTCACACCTTCCGGCGGAACTCTCGACCTGCGCCCAGCGACAACTCGAACGGCTGGGAGTCGAGGTGCGGACCGCAACCCGAGTGCGAGCGATCCGCCAGGGCGAGGTCGAACTTGGGGACGGTGGGATGATTGTTCCGCCGAGAACATCATTTGGGCAGCCGGCGTATCGGCTTCCCCGCTTACGGCCAAGCTCGGCGTCGAGCTTGACCACGCGGGACGGGTCAAGGTCAACCCGGACCTCAGTCTGCTCGGTTATCCAGAGGTTTTCGCCATCGGCGACATGGCGCTGGTGCTGGACGTGGATGGCAAGCCCGTACCCGGAGTGTCGCCCGCGGCGATGCAAATGGCGAGGCACGTGGCGCGGCTCATCGAACGCCAACTGCTCTTGCCTGGGCAGGCTCCTCGCCCGGCCTTTCGCTACCGTGACAAGGGGACGATGGCGACCATCGGCCGTTCGGCGGCGGTGGCGAAGATCGGGCAGTTCGAGTTCTCGGGTCTTCCGGCCTGGCTGGCCTGGTTGCTGGTGCACCTGATCTTTCTGATCGGCTTCCGCAACAAGCTCGCCGTGCTGCTGCAATGGGCCTATTCGTATTTCACATACAAGCGGGGGGCACGCATCATCACGGGTCTGCGCGCAACGAGCACTGACTAATAGCGCCTTGGTTAACATGCCACGCCACCTCGTCGTCATTCTCGAAGACAACGCCGACCGCATCCGGGATTTTGAGGTGGCGGTGGCCGCGCTCGGACCGGACTTGCGGCTCCGCGTTTGGCACGACGCGCCCACGATGGTCGCCGAATGCCCGACGGTCCTGCCGGAATGTTGTCTGATCTCCCTGGACCACGACCTCAGCCCGCAATCCGGCTCAACGGGGGACCCTGGCACCGGGCTGGAGGTGTCGGAGTTTCTGGCGCGTCACCAGCCGGTTTGCCCGGTGATTATCCACACCAGCAACTCGGAGCGGCGCTGGTCGATGCACAACGAATTTCGGTTTGGCGGTTGGCAGGTGGGGATCGTCGCGCCCATCGGCGAAGGCTGGATCGCGCATTCCTGGCTGCCGCGGGCGAAAGCGCTTATCGGGGCCTGAGGAATCGGCGATGTTCCCCGGATTTATCCGTTGCAAACACCAAGGGCGTTGGATCGACCCCGGGTTGATCGCGCGAGAACTCCCGGTCATGGGGTGATTCCGAAGCACCAGTTAGCATATCGGCTTCCCTGGTTTAAAAGCGCTTCGTGAACCTCGACGTGAGCAAAATGAACCGTTCCCCCGGCGTCACCGTGCCCACCCGCCTTGCCTGGATGTCGAGCAGGTAGATGAAACCGTCCACGTCAAACACGCATTCGCGGCAGCCGTCCAAGAAAGCCGCGTCCCCAAAATAAAACCGAGCGATGTGCAACAAGCCCGGATTTACCGAGAACCACAACACCGGCATTCGCGCCAGGCCGCGACGGTAAATCGTCAGGCTGCTCGCCAAGCCCGGCTCGGTCTGGACGTTTAGATCGCCACATTCATCCTGGTTGTAAATCGACCCCCAATCGTCGCCCCCATACCACACGGCACTGCCGGTTCGACCAAAACAACGTAACACGGGTGGGTTGGTGGTGTTGAGCGCCTCCAGGTTCAGGTTGAAACCCGGCCGGCTCAACACGCCAGGCTGAATCACGACCACCACCGGCGAATTGGTGCCAAACCCGCGTACGAAGAACCGTGATTCCTGAGGAGACCAAGCGAGCGACGGCATCCCAGACCGTTCAAACCGGTATGGTGTAGCCTGGCGCACGCGCCGACCGGTGTTCAGCTCAAGCACTTCGACGTAGTCGCCGTCCCGGCACGCGAAGGCGACGTATCGAGCTGATGGGCTGAAGGCGGTCTGATCCATTCCGAATTGCTCGTGGGCCTGCCAAACCAAGGTCGCCTGCCGGCTGGCGCGCCGGTAACTGTAGAGGTTGCCGTTGGTCCCACGGAACAGGCAGAAGCCCAAGTCGGCGGACACCAGATAATCGCGGACCGGCAATGGCACGATGGTTTCCTGCGCCGATCCGTCCAGCCGGATCGACCGCAAGTAGTGGCTGGCTGCATCCGTGAACAGGAGCTTAACGGTCGGATGGGCTGCCCAGCGCGTATCAGTTGTAAACTGGCGAATGGATTGGCTTGGACGCGTGATGTAGTAGTGCAACGGGGCCAGCACGGAGTAGGTGACCGCGTTGGCCAGCAGCACCCCCGTCCAGAGCTTTGCCGGCCCAACTGAACATGGGTTACGCCGCAGCCACCGGAACGCGTAAGCAGCCTCGACGACCACGGTAACGACGAAATAGATCAGAGAACCGAGCCAGGCCGCGTACGGGTACCGGTTAAAATATCCGGGCAGATCGTGCGGGAGCAGCCACTCGTAAATCCCGGCGTTGGCGAATTTGACAGGAATGCCGGCGATTAGCGACCAGCAGTTGGCTGCCAGGGTGTACCGACAGAGTTTGCGGAATGGCTGCCGCCAGGTCCGGGCCAGCACCAACGCCTCGACCAACACCTCGAAGGCCAGGAGTGGGACCAGCACGATGGCTCCTGCCAGCAGCACGAAGGCAATATCGATGGCGTCGGCAAACAGGGGTTGCATGGCGCTTCGTGGTTACCCGGCAGCTTCGGGCCTCCCACCGTCCAGCACGGCCGCGATGGTCTCCAGTGCGTGGCTCCCCTGGCACGCCCGGTCAAAGCGCGCCTCGGCAAAGTCGCCGTGCCCGACGTAGCGGCTTTCGCCATACCGCCTGCCACGCCAGCCGGGGTACTGGCACGAGGAGGTACCAACGTCATCGCCCTGTGGGACCAGCGCCGTGAGCCGTTGGCGCACTTGGTCGCGGTGGAAATGCATTTGGCTAATTTTCGGGACCGACTTCGTGATTTCAAGGCTTTTGGGTGCTGACCGGCAAACTGCTGCCGGGTGGCAATGGCAAGAAACCTGGAAAATGTGGCTTGGAGCCTGCCGGTGTATACATCGCCCGATGCTCGATTCGCGCCCGGGCATTTTCCCCGGAAGCTGGATA
>JAGWYX010000323.1 GCA_018969165.1 Verrucomicrobiota bacterium | reverse complement strand
TGCCTGATCGACACGGCCACCGGCCAGCGCCGAGCCGTCGTCATCGACACCGCCCCCGAAGCCCTCTGGGAATGGCTGGCCCAATTGCGCCAGCAACACCCCCAGGCCCGCGTCGGCCTGTGCCTGGAACAACCCGCCGTCCACCTCATCGCCTTCCTGGAAGCCTACGAATGGATCACCCTCCATCCCATCAACCCCATCACCCTCCAAAAATATCGCGAAGCCTTCGTCACCAGCCGCGCCAAGGACGACACCAAAGACGCCGAGTACCTGGCCGATCTGCTCCTGAACCATCACGCCAAGTTGCCCGCTTGGGCACCCCAGGACACCCAGACCCGTGCACTCCAGCAACTGGTCTTCCACCGCCGGGCCGTCGTCGACGAACGCACCGCTTTGACCAATCGCTTGATCGCCCTCTTAAAACAATACTTTCCCCAGGCCCTGAGCTTCTGCGGTGAGGATCTGTGGCGACCGTTGGCCACCGCCTTTCTGCTCAAATGGCCCAGCTTGCAAGCGGTCAAAAAAACCCGGCCCGCCACCCTGAAAGCGTTCTACCACCTCCACGGCAGCCGCAGCGCCCAACTCCAGGAACAACGCCTGGCCCTGCTGGACAAGGCCGTGCCCGTCACCGACGAGACCGGCGTCATCCAAAGCTTTGGCCTGCGCGTGCAACTGATCTGTCGCCAACTCCAACTCGTGCAGCAGACCGTCACCCGCTTCGATCGGCAAATCGCCCAAGCCTACGCCGGGCATCCGGACCGGGAAATCTTTGCCAGCCTGCCCGGTGCCGGACCGGTCTTGGGCACGCGACTGCTCACCACCCTGGGATCGCAACGCGAACGCTTTGCCGACGCCGCCATCCAGTTGCAGCGCTACACCGGCGTGGCCCCGGTGACCAAAAAGAGTGGGGGCTCCTGCTACATCCACCGGCGCTATCTTTGTCCCAAGTTCCACCGCCAAAGCTTCCACGAATACGCCAAGGAAAGCATTTTATGCAGCCGCTGGGCGGCCGCCTACTATCTCCAACAGCGCACCAAAGGCACGCCCCATCACACGGCCGTGCGCGCGTTGGCTTTCAAATGGCAACGCATCATCTGGCGTTGCTGGCAGGACCGCCGCCCCTACGACGAAGCGATCTACGAGGCTTCCTTGCGAAAACACCGCAGCCCCATCGTGGCACTATTCGACAGGGTAGAACTTGGCAAAAGCCCTTTCAAAAACCCGGTGAAAAAAGTTTGAAAAATCCCTTGCCGGATTACCTCAGAGGTGAGGTGACCGATGACGAGGAGCGCGACAACGACGCTCGACTTGGAACACGCGGCTCACCGCGCTCCTCGTCATTCGGTCCAGCGTCTGGTTATGCGATTGGTTCATCCGGCTCCTTCGGTTCGAGCAACTCACCTAACTTGTCCCTCTTCTTTCCATTACAGGCGCTGCACAGAACCCGCAGGTTCTCAACGCTGACAGGACCTCCGTGTGAAAAGGGAATCACGTGGTCAAACTCCAACTCATTATCAGAGACATTCTTGTGGCACACCTGACACACCTGCCCGTCACGTCGCACAACCTTCAGCATGATCTCCCGTGGTATATACCGGCCAAATCGGCGTGACTCCTTTGTCTCCGTAGCTGGCTCCTTGTTGAAGAACACCGGACAAACGTGACCGAATACCCTGCACTCGATCTCAGTCGTGTCGTACTCCTTAAGGGCCTCCCATCGGTCCGGCCACAGATACTCCAAGCGCTCGATGGCGAACAAGATATCCTCCTGCGTCTTGAACTCACCTCGCGCAAAACGCCGCAGCTGCGCCTTGTAACGCTTTCGCACATCTTTCAGATCCGCTGTGCTTGGCGAAAGTGGAAAATGCTCTACGTAGGGTCCGTAGGGACAGTACTTAAGTTCCCAGCATGGCTTGCAAACAATGTGTGGGACTCTCGGTTTTCTCTTGGTTCTTGGTTTCGTCCTGCTCATGGTGTTGCTGGAATGTCAAGCCGCATAACGTCCCGAGTGAGCGACCGCCGCCGGGACTGACGACCGAGCGTACGCCGCGGCCACGAGCTCGCCCGAGACCTCGCGCGCACCCGCGGGGCGGCGGTTCGTCTCCACTCGATGGTTGGACGATCTTTCTGTCACAAGCGTGGAAATATGGCTCCGAACAATAGCATCCAAAACGCAATAATCCAGCCAGCTAATGCGACGGAACGAAGCGAGCGCAAAAAGAATGGGCTCACGATCAGCAGAAAAAGCCAGGAAAGCAAATACGCTCCCGCGGCAATTAACTGCCAAACCGTGGCCGCGGAGTGGGCTTGGTGTTCGTCGAGATTCCCGTACGCGGCGAAGATCGCTAAGGGAATCTGGACTCCAGCCTCCATGAGGAGGAAGGCGATTTTCCACCCTCGGGCGCAACGTGGAGTTCGGTGGCTCATATCGCCCAATGATCCAGATCAGCGATCCGGCGACACTCAGCTTCCATTGCAAACCAAAGCGCCATCGCTGGGTGCGCTGCATCTGGCTTTTAGGAGATTTAGGAAATTTTTGCTTCATCTACGGGCGCTAACGCGCCTTCGACTTGTTTTTGGGTTTTACTTCAATCAACGCGGCGTCGTTGTAACCGTAAAACTTGGTCGGTTTGCTGAGGCCGCCCTTGACGATCGGCCCGCACCGAAACGTTCGCGCATCCACGATGCTCCCGCCGTCCACGTAGAACGGCCTGCCGAAATTCCTTGTGACCGCCTTGCCGAGATCGACTTCCTCAAACTGGCTGCCTTTCCACCGGTAGAGCGTTGCATCGACGCGCCCGAACATCGAAACAATCACATCGGGACCGCGTGGTTCCAAATTGGTTCGTTCGATGTCAGTCCCTTCGATATGTGCCAACAGTTTCCATTGCCGATCAAGCGGGTCGAAACCCAAAATCACGAGGACAGCGCAGTCTGCGCCGATGCTCCCCTCGATCGTAATGATGTTCCGCCCAAGCTGGACCCCATCGCGCTCCCAGTTGGTAGCGGTGACCTTGACGTCAGGGCTAGCCAAACCGACCTCGCCCAGGTTGAGGTAGCCGGCCTTGCTTTGTAAAAAAGCGTGCACGTTCCAGGAATCTTCCATATACAAATCAATTGTCGCGCCGGGATGGTCTTTTGCGGGCCAATACCGAACCGTCTTGGCCAAGTGCCATGCAGGGTTCGGTTTTCCGGGCGGCAGGTTCTCTACCGACACCGGTTCGAACTTCAACGCGATGCGCCCTTGAGTCGCCGCGCCGGTTGGGAGCGAGGACGACCCCGTAACCAGGGTTCCTACAAGCAATGCGCGCCATATCAAGATCGTCACTATTGGCAACCAGATGCCTGTGAGCTGACCGGCTTTGCCTATGTACTGAGTGGACATATTTTTGCCGAACGATCAGCTCAGGCACAGCCGCCTGACAGTGGGCGCCGCCGAAGCCCGGGAGCGGCGAATCTCCCGAGACTGGCGCCAACAGCGTGGCTGGCGGCTGTTGCCTGCAGCGGCTTGTTAGGCCGATTCAACGCTCTCGACACTCTGACCATCATACATGACATCCAAACCCAGGTCCATGCCAAACTCCGCAAGTGCTCCCAAAACGTAGTGGGGGATGACCTCGCCGAGCAGCGCACCTCCGGGATCCAAACCTACGTGGAATTCCGCACGCCCGCCGGTCTCGCGAATCTGCTGAAGCAAGCCGCGATGCTTCGAGAGTGCCTCCAAGGTCCGCATCAAAAACGCCGGAAAATCACTGTCGTCAGGTGGTGCGAGTCGAGTATACCAGTAGGATTCACCGTAGAATCCGTCCAGAAGCGCCCCTTGCGGTGTTTTGCGTCGCTCTCCGACCCTCCAAGTGCCGCAAGGTTGTATTTCGAGAGTCTTAGTCAACACCTTCAGGTCCATGGTTGGATGAAACACTCGCAAAGATACGCGGTAGGTGTACGGATACATCGGCCTAACGACACGGATCACCGACGCGGCGCCAAGGCAGCATCGAATCTAAAACGAGCGTGTTATCGCCGCGTTCGGTGCATCCGGCTTGTTCGGCTCGGGTCATCCTGCTCATACGATAACAATAACTGGGAATTCTGCGTAAGGCATTGAAACGCACTGACGCGGGATATGCAAAACGCAACGATCACCGTCTGAAATTTGAAGTTGTGCTGGAGTGATGATCTCATGACTGCACAAATCGCGCCTATGCGGTGAACCATGCGGGATATAAAGCCAGCAATCGACGATGCTACCTCGCGCCTCAAATTTGACTCGGACGAAATCAAACGTCTCCGGCGGGCTCTCATCCGGCTGCCACTTGATCGGGGCTGTGCGATGGTCATACCCCATCGCGAGGAGCGGCTTCTCAAGCCGCAGATTGATTGTCCCCGGAAACGCGTGCTGAATTTCTGGGAAGCCCGTGCCAATCAAAGGAAGCTGACGCGGCAAATTGGCCGAGGCACCGATATTCGATGGGCGGGAAGGCGAAGACGTCTTCGTTGCGTTGATAGTGGTCATTGCGTAAGCTGCTATCAATTCGCCGAACAAGTAATGGGCGTCATATTGGACGTGATTAAAGGCGTCATGGCGACATGATAATCCTTGACAAGGTGCCTGTCCAGAGGATTTTATGGCGGGCGTGCGGGGTGATATGGCAAGGGCAAAGGCGTCAGGCACGGGCACGGGTTTCATTCCGAATCCGAAACTCAAGCTCCTGGACCAAGTCAGCGAGGTGATGCGGTTCAAGCATTACTCGATCCGGACCGAGCGAACTTACCGGGAATGGATCAAGCGTTACATCTTCTTCCACAGCAAGCGGCATCCGCGCGAGCTGGGGGCCGCGGAGGTGGGACGGTTTCTGAGCGATCTGGCGGTGCGGCACAAGGTCGCCGCGTCGACCCAGAATCAAGCGTTCAACGCGCTGCTCTTTCTGTATCGCGAGGTGCTCGACAGCCGAGGATACACTCCTACCCGCACGCCTACCAGCGTGACGAGGATTACTTCGTCTATACTCTTGCTCCGTTTGGGCGAGGCTCGTACTCTGGAGATGCGGTGAGGAGGAAGATCCTCGATGACTGTAAGCACCTTCAGCAGCAGAGGCTACTTCGTGTTGTGATGAACGAGTTTGAGAGGCGGCCTAGCGGGCTTGTTCTGCCTCCTGGCCGCGTGGCAAAGCGGTTTCAAGGCGAGCGCGTGCACCGCGTGGCATGGAAGATTGTGCGCGGGCTTTACTTTTATCATTTCCGGAAGCCCTTGGAGGAGGACGCGCCGAAGCACTTGGAGATTGTGCCACCGGGGGAGACGCCTCCTAAATCGTTCTTTGTGCTCTCGGGCACGGAGAACCACGGTAGGCATCCAGGTGTTTTTGATTACACGTTCGGGACATATCCACACGAGCACAATTGCAATTACTGGGCCATGCTTCTCTGGAATCGGATAATTTTTACGATGGCGTTCCAAGCTCCTACCTGCGGCTGTGCTGAGTGTATTGCGATGTTCGGCACAAGCTAGAGCACGCAATAGTT
>JAGWYX010000322.1 GCA_018969165.1 Verrucomicrobiota bacterium | reverse complement strand
GGGCGGCCGTTCGCACCAGGAAATCCAAGCTCGCCCGGCTGATCGTCAACCCCTGATCGGCATCGCGCAGCAGACCACCCCAGACATAGAGGATGCGCCCGCCGTTGGCCAACTCGACCAACCCGGCCGCATCGCCGTAGTCCTTGCCGCTGGCCCCGGTCACCCGGTAAAGCGAGGCGTATTTCGCCCCGGCCGGCATTTTGGCGCGGTCGATGGCCCGCAATCGCGCATCGCCGGCCGGAAAAGTGAACTGGTCGGGAACACCGCCGAGGATTGCCTGGCCGGCCGCGGCGACGACCTCGAGGGTGTCGCCGGGCGCGGTTTCGAATGCATCGAACAGCGGCAGTCCCAATCGTCCGGTCAACGGCTGCGGCCGATGAAACCCGGGACCGGTCGCGTAATACATCGGCCAGGGCAACGGCGACAATAGCAGCAACGTGCCGCCCTGATTGACGTAGCGCACGATCGCCTCGGCCGCGTCGCCGGATTGGCGGACCGTCTGCACGTAGTCTTCGCCTCCGGCATACACGGCCACGGGAAACCGGCGGGCGTTGAACACGGTCGGGTCGATCAACTCCGCCGGCGTCAGCTCGACGGCGTGTTGGATCAACCCGGCGCGCTGGGCCAGGTTCATCGCCGGACCGCTCGGGTCGGGCGGCAGCACGGCGACCGGCTTTTCCGCGAGGCGTGCGACCTCGGTCCGGAGTTCAGCCACGGTGCGTTCGTCGCGCTGTTGCCGTTGCCAGACCGCGGCGCCGCCCTGGAGCGCGGTGCGGACTTCGGCCAGGCTTTCGGCGGCCGGTCCGACGGACTTTCGCAGCACGCTCAGCGCCCAAACCGAGCGACTGCCCGGATCGAGGCCGATCAACGGTTGCCCGTCGGTCGGCACCGTTGCCACCAGCAGTTTCGCGGTGTAGATGGGCGGCCAGGCGCGCCACGCCAGCGCCTCGGTGCTCCGGTCCACCGGTCGCCGGCGACCAGCGGCGTCAATAAGCGCCGGCAACGGCCCGTCGCCGGCACTGTAAAGCAACGCCGCCTGGCTGCCGGACGGGATCGGTTGCGCGAAGCGGACCGGCTGGGTGACGGTGCTCGGACCGCGGCTGGACGCCAGTCCGAACTCGATGCCGTCTGCCCAGAGGGTCCCCCGCCACAGGCCAGACCATGAATCCAGGTGGGCCCAGTCCGTATCCGCCACGGCGTCGTATGGCAGCGGCACCGGCTGGAACATGCCGGTCGCTGGCACGGTCCCGATGCCGGTGGCCTGGATCAGCGGTGCGACACACGGCAAGCGGGGGCTGGTTGGCGCGGGTTCGCCGACCACGACGCCGTCGCCGTTGTCGAGGCGGCGGAGGTAGAGCGACCAAAGCGCCTGCGGCGGACGCAGGAAATCCGTGCCGGCGACCAGCGCCAATGTTCGCCCGCCACGTAGCACCGCGACCGATTTCCGGCTCAGGTCCACGTACGGCACGGTGAGTGAAAGGTCGAATCCGTTGGTGTCGCTGCGGACGGTGAAGGCCAGGTTGCCGGCGCCGGTGTAGTGGTAGTCCGCGATGCCGACGTGCGTGCCGTGCTTGTCGAAGGCCATGGCCGCCTTCTCCCCGGCCAGCACCCGCACCAGCGAGTGGCCGACCGGCTCGAGCATCGCCAGCGACGAGGCAAACCCATAGGGCGCGCGGACGCCGACGCCGTAGATGTTGCCCGCGTAAAGTCCGTAACCCTCGGCCATGTCCGCCGCGCCGTAATCGGCGAGGGAGCCTTTGTATTTTTCCTGATACAACTGGTGCCAGCGGTCGAGCGATCCCTGCAGCGCCCACATCAGCACCGGGTCGCCGGTGTGCACCGCCGTCTGGGCCAGGGTGTCGAGATTCCAGAAGACCTCGTTGGCGCAGGCGGCGCCGGTCCAATCGCGGCCGCTGTTGGGTTCCCACAGGAACGTCGAATCCAGGTTGTCAAAATGGTTGTTGTCCGATGGCCACAGCGTCAGGTAGCGGTAAGTGAACGAGCGAGCCAGGTTCAGAGCCTGGCGCGCCCGGTAGCGGTGCTCGGCGTCCGGCGCGTGCTTGAACGTGAAGTAATAATCCAGACAAAACGCGGTCGTGAGCGTGCCGCCAATGGCGAACGGCGACGACGGCACGTCCGCGAATTCGTTGCGTGTCCAGACCACGTGCCGCGCCCAATTGAAGACGCCATCGATGATCGCCAAGTCGTTGGTTTTGCCCAGGTCCCGGTAAAGCGACAGGAACAGGCGTCCGGCGGCGAAGCCGTTGGCATTATGCAGCGTGGTGACCGGCAAGCCGCCCCAGGCTTCCGTCCACGCGCCCGTCAGTGGTTTTTCCCAAAACACACACTCGTCGGCCCCCACGCGGAAGCGCTTGGCGTAACCGCGCAACACCTCGGCGTCCGCATCGAGCTCGCGCACTCGCGCCGCATCCCCGCGCGCCTGGGCGACCTGAGTCGGCAGCTCGTTTTGCCAGCGCCAACCGCTCAGCACCTTCGAGCCGCGCACCTGGAACTGGCCCTCGACGCCTCCGATCAATCCACCACCGGGCGGTTCCTCGAAGTCGCGCAACCGGATGCCACCCGGCAGCCACGAGAGGTCCACTCGCTCCGGCACGCGGGGCAGCAATGGCCGCGCGCGTTGCCAGAGGTAGGCGTAAACGAAATGATTCGGATCGTCGGTGGCGGCCAGGTGCGTGCTCCAGAGCAGCACGCCGCGCGAAGCCAGGTGATCGCCCGGTTTAGGCAGCACCAGTTGCTGGTAGCCGGGACCGCCGTAGGGATAGACCAGCGCCACCATCTGGCCGCGCGCCTGGGGATCGGTCCCCGGCGCTGCGTGGTAAGGCGGCTGGGTCGGGCCCAGCCAATGATAGCCGGTGGCGATGTCCCGGGCCGAGTTATCCTCCAGCCGCGTCGTTTGAAACTCGAATCCGACATAGCGGCCGCTGGCCGGCGCCCACAGCCCGATGACCGGGAGCGGATGCGCGCCCAGCGGCGGGGTGTAACTCCACGCGCGATTGTAGTGGTAAGCCGAGATTTCCGGCGTCCCCGCGTGCCGGTCCAGCAACAAAGGAAACGGATCGGCCAACGGCGTGGCGTTGAGCCAGCCGCGCTGGTGCCACACCTCGGCTTCCGGCAAATAGAGCGCCAGGAAATGGAACGGCTGTTGGCCGGCGCGGCGCTCCCACACCGCCGGGTCGAAAGCGCGCACGTCCAGCTCGAAGGCAACCTCCGGATACGGGTCGCGCGGTTTGAGCCGGACCTGGATCGAGTCGCCGAGCGTGAGCCGCAAACCCGAGTCGGGCGCAGGCGTCAGCCGGCTGAACACGAGCGTCGTCCCGCCGGCGGTGACCGCGGCGCGACCGGCGGTGAGCAGGCCGTCCGAACTCAGTCGCACGACGGCGACCGTTTGGTCGTGGCTCAGCACATCGAACCCGGTGAAGGCGCGGTCCCGTTGTACGGAGCGGATGGTGACGGTACCGTTGCTGATTTCCTGCGCGCCGCCGATCGCGATGAAACTCAAGAACACCGACGTGGCCAGGAACCGGTGGGCTCGAGCGCGGCTGTGCAACCGGAGCATGAAACCCGGCAGGGCACCGCTGCCGCCCCGCCCCGCACCCGTAGCCGCAGGCTTCAGCCTGCGTCCCCTCCGCCGCCAACTCGAGCCCCAGCTCAGCCCTACCGCCGGGCTCTTCATGGAGCGCCCCCTTTCGCGATGGCGCATGCATCGGGACCATGAACCGCACGAGCCAGCCGTTCGTAGTCCCGCCTTCAGGCGGTCTGGCGCTGCTGCGAGTTGAGACAACTCGCGCTCCGCGGCGAGGTTCCTGGGGAGAAAAGTCTGGTCCATTCGCGTGTCCATTCGTATGTCCATGCGGCGGGTATCCTGCGCCCCGCCCGTCAGCAGGGCAAGTCAGCATAATTTATTCTGGACATGGGCGGTATGAAAAATTAATGTGCCACGAGCCCGAAAAAAGCGATCCGTTCTCCTCGGGCTTCGCCGGGCGGTCACCGCCCAGGGGGAGTCCTCGGGGAGTGATGGCATCGCCGGCTCGCTTATGACCCACCAACGTCGGCTCGTGTTGGCGCTGCTCATTCTGGTGTTTACGGCTGCGCTCTGGTTCCTGTTGTCCCGCGCCCATCGGGACATTCGCTCGGCAGCGCCAGCCACCACGGGCAGATCCGCCATGACCCGCGCCGAACGGCTGGAGTTGGAAAAGCTCCAGGGCCCCTGGAAATTCGTCTC
The DNA here is from genome assembly GCA_018969165.1 of Verrucomicrobiota bacterium. Classification (GTDB taxonomy): domain Bacteria; phylum Verrucomicrobiota; class Verrucomicrobiia; order Limisphaerales; family JAGWYX01; genus JAGWYX01. Next base: position 1,320 of record JAGWYX010000322.1, on the reverse strand, counting down.
GCTCGAAGTCGAAGGGGACCGCAAACCGGAAAATGATTTCGGGAAGTACAGTGTCGTGTTCAAAGGCGACCAATGGATCGTTTCCGAAGGCGCCCGCGTGGCTGCTCAGACCACCGTGGTGCTGGACCCCAGCACCAATCCCAAGAGCCTCGATGCCTTCCCGCCGCCGGGCAAGGGCCAACCCATCCACGGCATCTATCTGCTCGAAGGCGACAAGCTGACCATCTGCGACCGGGGCGAAGACACCGGGGAGCGCCCGACCGAGTTCAGCAGCGAACCCAATTCCGGCCTGGTGTTGATCGTCTACAAGCGCGGACACGATTGAGGACTGGGGCTTGTTCTGGGTTGCCAGTAATCCTCGTCTTGGAGCGCGGGTCTGTGACCCGCAGCAGGGTCGATGCGGAGTGAGGCTGGGCCTGGCTCGGGTCGCGACAGACAGGCCGGCGGGCTGCGGCTCACAGAGCCGCTCCGGACCAAAATGAACGGGCGCTGGATCGCGCTTGCGGCGACGGGTTGCCACGCCTATTTTCGGGATATGACTGCTAGAGAATTTCGGAATGTCTTCGCGGCAGAACCGTTTCGCCGGTTTACGATCCACCTGGCCGACGGACGACAAGTTCCAGTAATGCAGCAGGAGTTCGCCATGCTCTCCCCCAGCGGACGCAGTCTGATCGTTTACCAGGAGGACGACTCCTTTCAAGTGATCGACCTGATGCTCGCCACGAGTGTCGAGGTCAACGGCCGGCGTGGCAAGAAGCCGTCGCGAATGCAGGGCGACTGAAACCGTGAGCGCCGGACCGCGGCTGGTCCCAAGCCGCCGCAAGATCGGCTCATCACTGACGTGACGACACTTGCCGACCCACCTCCGCCTGACCCCTGCGAGTTGAAACAACTCGCGCTGCGAGCCTCCGCCCAGGCGCGCACCCCGAGAGGCATCCCGATGATTGGAAACGCTTGCATCGACCCGCGTGCGGCCTGCCTGTCGGCCCTCCCGTTCTTGCTGTTGCTCGGCCTGATCAGTTCTTGCGGGACCCAACCGCCCCCTTCCCTGGCAACTCGGGCGTCGGACCTGCCCCCGGCCGTCCACATGATCCGAACTGAGGGGCGGGGCGAGCCATTGTTTCTGCACCTTCGAATCGCAGGCGGCGAGGGGTTTCCCTTCCTGTTGGACACGGGATGCCCGCTCACCTTGTTCGATAAATCCCTGGAGCCAAAGCTGGGAAGGCGACTCAGCATCGGCACGCTATCGGACTTTGGCGCAACGCAGTCCTGCGGCTTTTATGCCGCGCCCAAACTCTATCTGGGCGGAACCCGGTTGAT
>JAGWYX010000321.1 GCA_018969165.1 Verrucomicrobiota bacterium | reverse complement strand
CAGCCGGTCCGAGCACGCCCCAGAGCGAAATGGGCCAGTGGCTGTTCAAGGCCCTGGCGTGCATGGCCTTCCTGTATTGCGCCGCGGCCGGCGGGCGGGTCACGGCCGATTGTCTGAGTGAGGAGAAGCGGGAGGGAACGCTGGGTCTGCTGTTCCTGACCGATCTGCGGGGGTATGACGTGGTGCTGGGCAAGCTGGTGGCGACCTCGGTGAATTCGATTTATGGATTGCTGGCCGTGCTACCGGTGCTGGCCTTGCCGCTGCTGCTGGGCGGCGTGGACCCGCGGGCGGTCTGGCAGAGCGCCGTCGCGCTACTGGACACCCTGTTCCTGTCCCTGGCGGCGGGAATGCTGGTGTCGGCGATGTGCCGCAATGAGCGCAAGGCAATGGCGACGACGCTGCTATTGTTGTTCATCCTGGTGGCCGGTCTGCCGATCGCCCGGACGATGCTCACGGAGGTTTTCAATCACCGGCCGGTGGTCGGGCCCGACCCGTTGCTGGTGTTCAGCCCGGCTTACCTGTTTGGACAAGCGACGGTGTCGCTGAACACTTTTGGCGCGACGCGGCGGCAGAACTTCGTGGTGTCGGCGGTGGCGGTGCAGGGGTTGGCGTGGCTCTTTCTGGCCTGGGCCAGTTGGCTGCTGCCGCGGAGCTGGCAGGAACGGCCCGCGGGGGCGATCAGGTTGCGTTGGCGCCAATGCTGGCAGCTCTGGACCCAGGGGGCCGAGGGATTTCGCCAAGGGGCGCGTCGGCACTTGCTCGAGGCGAACCCGTTCTTGTGGCTGGCGGGCCGGGACCGATTCAAGACCGACCTGGTCTGGGCCTTCCTGGGTCTGGGAGGGGTGGTGTGGTTTTGGGGCTGGGCCACCTGGGGCCGGGATTGGCTGGGGCTGGAGACGGGGATTGCCACCGCCGTGGTGCTGCACGGCGCGCTCAAATGCTGGCTGGCGTCCGAGGCCTCTCGGCGATTTGTCGAGGACCGCCGCAGCGGGGCGCTCGAGCTGGTGTTGTCCACGCCGATGGCGGTCGAGGAGATCGTGCGCGGCCAAATGCTGGCCCTGCGCCGGCAATTTGCCGGGCCGATGCTGGTGGTGCTGCTGGCGGATTTGCTGCTGATGATAGCAGCGACCCGGGACAGCACGGTGAGCACGGCGGATCGGCGCGAGGAATTGAGCCTGTGGCTGGCGGCGATGTTCACGCTGCTGACCGACGCCTACACGTTGAGCTGGGTGGGCATGTGGCAGGGGTTGAAAGCGCGCAGCGTCAACCGCGCAACGGTGGTGACCCTCGGTTGGGTGCTGGCGCTGCCCTGGTGCCTGCTCGGAGCCCTGGCGACGCTGGCGACCGTGTTCGATCTGGGACCGCGATTCGTCGTCGAGACCCAGCAGGTGATCTTCGTCGTCGTGACCGGGTTCACGTTGCTCAACGCGGGCTTGTGGGCGTGGGCGCGCCACCGGGTGCTGGCGGACTTTCGAACGGCGATCACGCTGCGATTCCAGTCCGGCGGGCCGCCGGCCGGCTGGTGGCCGTGGCGCCGCGGGGCAAGCCAACTCTCCAGAGTCCTTGAATCTTGAATCTTGCTGTCGCTGAGTGTCGGCAGTGTGGGGTTGGCCAGCCTGCTGCTGCCGCGGTCGTGGCAGGAGCACGTCCGGAGGGCAGACCGCGGAGGTTTGGCCAACTGCTGGCAACGCTGGCGTTGGGGCCGTTCGGCTTCGGGAGCGCGCGCGCGCCGGCGCGAGTTGGAGTCGCGTCCTTTTCTGTGGCTGGCGGATCGTGACCGGCTACCGAAGCTGAACAGTTTTGCTTTCGGCATGGCGGCGCTGGGATTCGGGTTGTGGGTGTGGTTCGCGACCAGGACCACCAATTCCCTGAGTTTCATGCTTTCGACGTACTCGACGTTTGCGGTGCATCTGATCTTGAAAGTTCGGGTGGCGGCCGAGGCGTGCTGGCACTTGAACGCCGCGCGCCGCGAGCGCCTGCTCGAGACGCTGCTGATCACCCCGCTGACGGTGGAAGAAGTCGTGCGCGGCCAGGTGATGGCGCTGCGCCGCCGGTTTCTCTGGCCCGGGATCGCACTCAGTCTCATGAACCTGCTGTTCCTCTCGGTCGTGCTTCGCGACACCCGGTTGACCTCCGATGTCCACATGGTCCGCATCGTTTCGTGGATTTCGTTGGGAGGCATCGTGCTCCTGGCGTGCGATTTTTACGCGTTGAGTTGGGTGGGAATGTGGCTCGGACTCTCGGGGCGCCACTTCAGCCGGGTGGTAGGCGGAACTATCGGACGGGTGATGGGGCTGCGGTGGTTGGTGTTCGGCCTGTTCGTCCTCCCTTTCTTGCCGGTGCCCGTGAGGACCGAGCGGGTCGAACGCTTTTTAGCGTCCTGGGTCGCTCTCGGAATCGTCGTCGATCTCGTTTTCGCGCTGAAGGCAAAACGCCGGTTGCTCGAAGGACTCCGGAAGATTGCCGCCGGGGAGTGCCTGGCCCCGTGGGTGCACCTCGGATGGTGGCCATTCTCCATCGATCTCGACGATCCGGGGGTTGGCCGACCCTTTACTTGATCGACGGCAAGGGGGGCGATCTGGCACAAACACCTCGGTGACGTGAGATCTGAGGCGCGCCTCGCTCGGCACCTTGACTTACTGGTCCTCCGCTTCGAAACTGGCGAGGATTGGGCGGTGGTCGGAAGCAACGCCCCAGTTCGGCACGGCCAGGACGTAGGTGCCGGCGCGGTTCCATTCCCGCGCCATCCCGCGGCTGATGAGGATATAATCAATCCGGCTATAGACGTCCTCCTTGCCGAAGTGATGGGTCCAGGTAATCCGACGGGGCGGGTAATAGGGGGTGGGATTCGGCTGGTCGTCGCCGTTGTGTTCGGCGGGCCGGGTGTCGAGCAGGGCGGTCTTGCCGCGGCCGATCAGCAGACGCACGGAGCGCGAATCGCGCACGTCGTTGAAATCGCCGAGGGCGACGAGGTTGAGGTCCGGTTGGGCGCGGAGCCGGGCGTCAATAATGGCGCGCAGCAGCGCGGCTTCTTCCACGCGCAAGTCGCCTTCGTAGGCGTCGGCGGAGGCGCGCCGGGACTTGAGGTGCGCCGTCAACAGGGTGAACCGATAGCCGGGGTTGACCTGGATGTCGAGGGTGGCAAACCCGCGGCCGACGTGGAAGCGGCGTCCGTTGAGGAGGAAACTCTCGTTGGTGTAGGCCTGGCGCCGGGCAATGGGAAAGCGGCTGAGCACGGCGAGGTGGATGTTGGTGTCATGGCCGCCGACCAACTCGCCGAACGGATAGTCCAGGCCCTCGCGTTTCAGCGACCCTTGCAACTCCTCGAAGGCGTCCCGCCCGCCGACCTCCTGCAAGGCCAGGACATCGGCATGCAAGGCGCGGATGCTCTCGCGCGCCTTGGCCCGGGCGGCGGGCGATTTGGCGGGCCGGGTCTCGGTCGCGGTGAGCCGGTATCCTTCGAGGTTGTAGGTGGCGACGGTGAACTTGTCGGCGGCCCTGGCAGCGGCGCACAGGCCGACGCCGAGCACGATCGCAAGGAACGGGTTCAGGGCGGACCTGCACGTGTGACGGCGCCGGAATCGGTACCAGGAACCCGGAGGGGCCCTCACCCCGGCCCTGTCCCATCGGATGGGAGAGGGGGAATCGACCACCGTCTCCGGCTTGATTGGCGTTTGTGGATACCGAATCTCGCCCGGCGCCGATGACACAGCAAACCTCCGAAGGTTCAAGGACGCCGGCCCGCTGATCGCTCTCCTCGCGGGAGAGGGCCGGCTCATGGGGAGCCTCCTTTCGCCATCACGTATGAAACGTGACCAGGAAATGCGCGCGATCGGGCCGCGGCTTGTCCCCAGCCGCACCGTGTGCCGGGCCGCTGCGGGTTGAGGACAACCCGCGCTCCGGTTCATGGGAAGCCCCTGTTTCCGACGGCGCATGAGATGGGACCCTGAACCGGAAAGGGCGGCGGCGGGCGCGAGAGGGTCTTGGACTGCGGCGGTCCTCCGCCGTCTAGCCGAGCGCGCAACGAAAAGCGCCAGAGGACTGGCGCAGTCCAAAACCTGGCGGTCGTTCTGACGGTTCATGGAGAAAAGTCCGTTGGTCATATCCCGGAGGAACCCGTGGGAGGGACTCTAGCCACAATCGGGCGGGCGAAGCAAGGGCGTTTTGTCGGATGGCGGGTTTGGCGTTGCCGTTTTGGCGCGTGGTTGAATAATCAGGGATGCGTTGGCCGCGCCTGTTGCTGGCACTCACGTCCCGGAATTACCGGCTGTTTTTCGCCGGGCAGATGATCTCGTTGATGGGCACGTGGATGACCCAGACGGCGTCGCTCTGGCTGGTGTATCATTTGAGTTCGTCGGCGTTTCTGCTGGGCGTGGTCGGGTTCGCCAGCCAGATTCCCATGTTCGTCTTCGCGCCCTTAGCCGGCGTGTGGGTGGACCGGATCAATCGGCACCGGCTCCTGGTGGCGACCCAGTGCTTGTCCATGCTCCAATCGCTGGCCCTGGCGGTGTTTGCCCTCACGCACACGATCGCGGTTGCGCACCTGATCGCGCTGAGTTTCGTGCAGGGATTCATCAATGCCTTTGACATGCCGGCGCGGCAGGCGCTGGTGGTCGAGTTTGTCGAGGCCAAGGAACACCTGAGCAATGCGATCGCGCTGAACTCCTCGTTGTTCAACCTCGCGCGGCTGGTGGGGCCGGCGATCGCCGGGTTCGTGATTGCCGGGTTTGGCGCCGGCGTCTGTTACTTGGCCGATGCCGTCAGTTACCTGGCGGTCATCACCGCCTTGCTGGCCATGCGCCTGCGTCCGCGGCGCTCGGTCGCGCCGCCCCAGCATCCCTGGATCGAGTTGCAGCAGGGATTTGGCTACGCCTTTGGGTTCGCGCCGATCCGCGGACTGATCGAATTGGTCGGGCTGATCAGCTTTATCGGCTTTGCTTACACCGTGTTGACCCCGGTGTTCGCGCGGGATGTCTTCCGCGGCGACGCCCGCACGCTCGGTTGGCTGATGTCGGCGTCGGGCGTCGGGGCGCTGAGCGCGGCGCTCTACCTGGGCACGCGCACCAGCGTGCGCGGACTCGGCAACGTGATCACGCTCGGGGGCGGGTTGATGGGGATCGGGTTGATCGGCTTCGCGGTGTCGCGCTGGCTGGCGGTGTCGCTGGTCTGCCTGGCGCTGGTGGGGATGGGCGGGGTGCTGTTGATGGCCTCGAGCAACACGCTGGTGCAAACGCTGGTCGAGGACGACAAACGCGGGCGGGTGATGAGCATCTTCACGATGGCCTTCACGGGGACAGCGCCGCTGGGCAACCTGGCGGCCGGGACGGTCGCGGGCAAGGTGGGCGCGGCGGGGACGCTGGCCATCAGCGGCGGGCTGTGTGGGATCGTGATCTATTGCTTCTACCGGAAGATTCCGCGGTTGCGTGCCGCGGCGGCGCCGGTGTTGGCGAAGAGCCTGGAGGTCGAGGGTTGAAGACCGCGGGTATGGCCGCCCATGCCGCCGGGAGCGTCGATTTACCGCTTGCCTCCTGACGCCCACCGTTTAAACCGGGTGACCAGCGGCCTCCAAAAAACGAACA
>JAGWYX010000320.1 GCA_018969165.1 Verrucomicrobiota bacterium | reverse complement strand
GTTGGACGGGGCCAACCTGGGATCGGCGGTAACGGCGGCGCCCTACGCGGTCAATTGGGACACGACGGGCGTGAGCAACGGCTCGCACACCTTGACGGCGATTGCCACCGACGGGGTGGGACTGAAAACCACCTCGGCACCGGTGACGATCACGGTCAACAATACCTCGACGACCACCTCTACCAGTGGTGCCACGGTTGTCTGGGTGGACGACTCGTTGCCCGCGGGCGCGATAGCCGCCGCCGATGGCGGAGACGGTTGGTTCTGGATCAGCAGCAATCCGACGCCCTACTCCGGGGCACTCGCCAGCCAGTCGAACATCGGCTCGGGTCTGCACGAGAATTATTTCTATGGAGCGGCGGCGACCTTGTCCGTGCAGACCGGTGACACGTTGTTCGCCTTTGTGTACCTCGATCCATCCAATCTGCCGAGCGAGATCATGCTCCAGTGGAACGACGGCAGTTGGGAGCACCGGGCCTACTGGGGCGCGGATCTGATCACCTATGGCGCCGACAAGACGGCGGGACGCTATTACATGGGACCGTTGCCGGCAGCCGGTCAATGGGTCCGGCTGGCCGTGCCGGCGAGCCTGGTCGGACTGGAGGGGAGCACGCTCAACGGGATGTCTTTCAGCCTCTACGGCGGGCGTGCCACTTGGGATAACGCGGGCGATGCCTCGGCTGCCTCGGCAACGACGACCACCACGACCCTGACCGTATCGACAAACTCGCCTGTGATCTGGGTGGATGATTCGCTGCCAGCCGGAGCGCTCGCCACCGCCGACGGCGGAGACGGTTGGTTCTGGATCAGCAGCAATCCGACGCCCTACTCCGGGGCACTTGCCAGCCAGTCGAATATCGGCTCGGGTCTGCACGAGCATTATTTCTATGGCGCAACGGCCACCCTGGCGGTCAATACCGGCGACACCCTGTTCGCGTATGTCTATCTCGATCCGTCCAACCTGCCGAGTGAAGTCATGCTACAATGGAACGACGGGAGTTGGGAACATCGGGCCTACTGGGGTGCGGACCTCATCACCTACGGCGCCGACAAGACCGCCGGCCGTTATTACATGGGACCCCTGCCGGCGGCGGGTCAATGGGTGCAACTCGCGGTACCGGCCAACGCGGTCGGCTTGGAAGGCAGCACGCTCAACGGCATGTCGTTCACGCTGTATGGCGGTCGGGCCGCCTGGGATTACGCCGGCAAGGCCCAGTAGCACTGGTCGGACCTGGGGTCTGCTCCAAGACGGCGTTCCCTCTTCCGCGGCAACGCGAGGAGAGGGAACCGCCGGCGGGCAGGGCCGATCACCAAACTGCCGCGGCCGCGGCGGTCTTCCTCGCTGAATTCGACATCACTCACGGCGCGGCACGCCCGCGCCGGGGCGGCGGTCGCGTAGGCGTTCACCTTCTTTCCGACGGGGTCATTGCCCCGGTTTTTCTGGGGGGTTCCCGCAGCCTTCTCTGGGCATTCACCCCCCTTTCCTGGTCGGACGGAGGTGTTAACGTGGACGCGTGCTTCGGCATCGGTGGGTCGAACGCACGCAAAGCACGTTAGTAAGAACTCAGGCCGATATGGAAATGGACATGGAATATTATTCCTCGCCAATGGCGGAGCACTCCTCGCGCCAGACCCTCCCCGGTTGGTTTTGCATCCGCACGCATTTGAAACACGAGCACATCGCGGCCGCGCATTTGCGCCAGCTCCACGGAGTGGATGTGTTCAATCCGCAACTGCGGTTACTGCGCTCGACGCGGCGCGGCCCGCGCTGGTGCACCGAGTCCTTGTTTCCCAACTACCTGTTCGCCCGGTTCGCCCTGGCGACCATGCTCGAGAAGGTCACTTACACCCCCGCCGTCAAAATGGTGATGCGGTTTGGCTGCCTCGTCCCGGAAATCCCCGAGGCGGTGATCGAAGATTTACGGGGCGGGCTGGCGCAATTGAGTTCGAAGGTGCTGACCGACGCCCCGGTCGAGGGCGAGGAGGTGGAAGTGGCCGTCGGGCCGTTCGCCGGGATGCGGGGGCGAGTCACGCGGGTGCTGCCTGGCAAACAGCGGACGCGCGTGTTGTTGGACGTCATGGGTCGGCTGGTACCGGCCGAATTGAGCCTTGATCTGGTGCTGTTCGCCCGTCGGGATGCGGCGGAGATAGCCCTCCACCGAGGAGAGGTAGCGCTCTTGGAGCGGCCGATGCTTCGCGCTCCGTTCTAGTCGATGCCAGCCGTAACGCACCGCCCACCCTTTGGCCGACGTTTAGCCGTGCTCGGCGCACTGCTCGTCCCGCTCGGCCTCCGGGCGACGGATTGGTACATTTCGCCCACCGGGAGCGAGGTGGGCTTGGGCACGCTGGCGCAACCTTACGATTTGACTTCGGCCCTTACCGGCAAGCTGGGTGCGTCGGGGGATACTTTCTGGTTGGCCGGCGGCACGTACGCACTCGGGCATCTCGACACCAAAATTCAAGGTGCGCCCGGCGAACCGATCACCTTCCGAGGGATGCCGGGAGAGCAAGCCCGCATCGATGGTTCGCTGACCTTTTACCAGAGCACCGGCAATGTGATCCTGCGCGACCTCGAGATTTTCAGCTCTGACACCAACCGGCTCAGCAGTCAAACCGGCGTGGGGTTCAACCCGACCGACATCAATATCATCCCGGGCATTTCCTCGTATTCGCCCAACATGAGCTTCATCAATTTGATCGTGCACGACGAGACGCGCCACGGATTCTACCTTTCGCAGATGTCCGCCAGCAACCTGATCTACGGCTGCGTGGTTTACAATAACGGCTGGGCCTCTCCGGACAACGCGGAAGGTCATGGGATCTACGTGCAGGGCACTTCCGGGGTGCGGGAGATTTCGGACAACGTGGTTTTCAACAATTCCGGGGTGAACCTGCACATATATGAGAACGCGTCGGACTACCACCTGACCGGCGTGATCCTGGATGGCGACGTGGCGTTCAACGCCGGCACCCTCCAGAACGTGCGGGTTTACCGGGACTGGCTCGTCGGCGTGGACCCTCCGGCGATCAGCGCGGACCGGATTGTATTCAAGAATAACCTGGGTTACTGCACGGCGGCATTCGCACCAAACGACCAGGTGCAGATCGGGCGCTATGGCGTCAACGGGAGCGTGGCGCTCTTGAACAATTATCTGCCGCTGGAGTTGGAGATGAATAACTGGACCATTGCGGCGGTAGCGGGGAACTTGTTTGCCGCGTGGTCCACCGGCTACGTGGTTTGGTTGGACCAAAGCCAGGTATCGCTGGCCAGTGCCTGGAACGGCAACACCTACGCGCTGCCATCCAACGGCAATGGGTTCGTCAACAGCGCCGACCCGGCACTTAGCCCGGCGGACTGGCAGACCGCCACCGGCTTCGATCTGAACAGCACTTTCAGCGCCGCCAAGCTCGCCGGCACCAAGGCCTTCATCCGCACCAACCGTTTCGAGTCAGGACGCGCCAATATCATCGTCTATAACTGGGATAACTTGACCAATGTCCAGGTCGATGTCAGTTCCGTGCTCCTTCCGGGCGCCGCCTACGAGGTGCGGAACGTCGAGGACTATTTCGGTGGCCCGATCCTCAGCGGCCTCTACGACGGCAAGCCGCTGAACCTGCCGATGACGGGATTGACCGTCGCCGCACCCACCGCGCCGCTGCTAACCGCCCCGGCGACGGGTCCGACCTTCAATGTCTTTGTGCTGCTCCCGCGTTCGACCGGCCTGCAGGCTGCCCTCGTAAGCGGTCAGGCACAGGTCTCCTGGCCGACCAACGCGGGCGACTGGGTTCTGCAGTCCAACTCCAGCCTGTCAAACGGCAGCGCCTGGTCCGATGTCGCCATCCCAGGCATCACGGTCGGCAATCGTTACGTGGTGACCGCCCCGTTGACCCAGAGTAGCGGCTTCTATCGGTTGCGAGCCGCACCCTGAAATGCACGGACCATGAACAGCGCCGGTAGTAGTACACGCCTGGCGTGGCGGGCTTCGGCCCTGAGCCCTTGCGGGATGCGATCCCGATCCCCGCAATCTAAAGGCTGGCTGCCAGGCCGCTCCCGGCTCCTGCTCACCCTGATCAGTTCGGGGGCGCTTTGCGCCGGTCGGACTGCTTACGCGCAGGTCCGCGACTCGCTGGCCGGCGAAAGCGCCGCCGAGGCCTTGAAGAAATCGATGAGCGCCGAGGACTACAACCTGCGCTACGGGCCGGTGTTATTGAAGACCGGCGCCAGCCTGGGTTTGAATTACACGGACAACGCCTTCTATTCCCACACGCCGAAGCAGGATTTCATGATCGATCCGGAAGCCACGCTGGATGGCTTATGGCAGATTACCGAGTTGAACTCACTCCGGCTCTCGTTGGGGCTTTCCTACGAGCGCTACCTCGAGAACCAGATTTTGAACTCGGACGTCCCGCTGGTCAACCCCGGCTCGGAGTTGGCCTTCAACGTCTTCGTGGGCGATTTTCGGATCCGATTGCACGAGCGCTTTTCCTATCAGGAAGACCTGTTTTTCAACAGCCTGTTCGGCAATGACGCCAGCTTTTATAACCTGAACAACGTCGGGATTTTTGCCCGGCTGGACAACCAGGTCGGGTTCGACGCCGACTGGGACTTGAACAAGGTCGTGCTGTCCGTCGGCTACAATCACGAGGACTTCGACACCAGCACGGCGCCCCTGGAGTATCTCAACCGGCAGTCCGACTGGTTTACGGCCAGCGCCAGCTTCGACTTGGGGGACAAAGCCAAGGCGGGGGTGGAAGACCAGGCAGGTTTGCACAGCTATCACCATGAGACCGTTCTCAATGACAACTGGCGGAATCGCGCCGGACCATTCGTGGAGGTAACCTTGCCGCAAAAAATCACCATGCGGGCCGGGGGCGGCCTGGACCTGGCGCGCTACGTCGCCACCGGGTTCAACAACAACGACTACACGACTTACTACGGTTACGCCAGGATCAGCCAGGAAACCCGTTTTTTCTCGCATTCGCTCGCCGCCGGCCGCGAACACCTGCTGGGCGACCTGGCCAACAACCTGCGCACCACCTATGTGCGATACTCGATCGATTCGCCGATCCTACGCAATCTGGACCTCGGGGCAAACCTGTCTTTTAATCAGGGCGAGGAATTCGGCGGGGCTTACGACGAGAAGTTCACTTATTACGCGGCCGGGTTGCACGTCGGTTACCAATTCCACAAGTATTGGCGGGCGGATTTGACGTATGAATTCCGGCGGAAGGAATCCAATGTGCCGCTGTTGCCGTTCTACCGGGACGTGGTGAGCCTGACCGCGAGCTACAGTTTCTGATCCCGCCAAGGCGAGCAAGCCATCCCCTCCGCCATCTGGAGCCGTGAAACAACCCTCCCAGAAGCATTCCATGTCCGGGCCGAGCCGCGGCCGAGTCGGTCGCTGTGGAGGCGCCACTCGACGGGGTTCATGGTCCCTGCCGTGGGTTCTTTTGGCCACCTTGCTGTGCGGGTTGCCGGTGTGGGCCGCCGACACCAATTTCGCGACTGCGCCGGAGGCCGTCCGGACGATGGATCCGCTGGATGACCAGCAGAAGCTCGGCCCGGGTGACAAAGTCACCT
>JAGWYX010000319.1 GCA_018969165.1 Verrucomicrobiota bacterium | reverse complement strand
GAATGACGCCAGCAAAGCAGTCTTTGTTGCCAACCCCAAAGTCGCTGGAGTCGGTCTGCCCGATCTTAAAGTGGCAAACTACGTGATTCATTTCGATCACTGGTGGAATCCCGCAGTTGAAGATCAAGCAAACGGACGCATCGTCGGCATCGGGCAAAAGAAAGACGCTTTCATTGTCCACTTGTGGGTTGAGAACAGCATCGAGGGCCGAATTCAAGACATCCTGTCTCACAAGCGCGATCTGTTTGGCAGAGTGATTGATTCTCAATCGAATCTGGACGGCACTGGATTGACAGAGGATGAGTTGTTTGAATTGTTTGGACTACAAGCGCCCCCCAAAAAGCAAACCTCGCCGAGGCCATCGGTTGGTGAGACTCAAGCGACTCAGAAGAATCGCGGCGTTCTCGCCAGCGGCCAGGTCGAACAACGAATCGCGTATGCGCCTACAGTCACGCCGCAACAGCTTTCAGCAGCAGATTTTGAGGATTTGGTGGAACGTCTCTACACCGGGATGGGTTACTCCGCCCGCCGCACAAAACAGACGAGAGATGGAGGCGTAGATGTTGTCGCAATCCGAGATCATCCAACGGGACGAGACAAGCTCGCCATCCAGTGCAAGCGACAAGAAGATCCCGTTGGTAGGCCAGAACTGCAAAAGCTCTTGGGTGTGATTACCGCTGACCCTTCATTCTCCGCCGGTGTCATGGTGACGACCTCCACATTTTCAGCCGACGCACGGCAGTTCGCCGGAATGAACGCTCGGATAAAACTGGTGGACACAAACACTCTCGCACGACTGCTTGTGCAACACCGAGTTTCGATTAGGAAGTAGGAGACGAATGTCGGTGAGTCGCCGAACACGCTTGGCGGGTCATCCTTCCGCGACCGGCGACACATAATTGAAACTCCGATTCAAGCGCACGCCCCCACGCGACTGCGGACGCGGCTGCGGACAGTGCATGTCCCTTGCCGGTGACTTTCCATAGTCGAGGGCCGTCCGCCGCACAGCTTGCAATCAGACGCAGTTCAGAGCAAGATTGGATTTAAGCGAATGAAAGCGAATGGAAACGAACAGCGCGAGCGGGGCGGTATGGCCACGCAAGGCAAGACGCTGCGCGAGCTTGAGCAGAACGTCCGCGAGGCGGCGCGCTGTCATTTTGAAAACAAGACGCTGATCCAACGATGAACCGAGCGATGCGAAAAAGACCTCTCAACCTCACGGCGGTCATTTATCCCGATGCGGACAGTGATTGGCTGGTGGCGCACAACCCGGAGACGGGCACCACCACGCAAGGCAAGACATTCGAGGAAGCCCTGGCCAACCTGAAGGAAGCCACCGAGCTGTACCTTTCCGAATTCCCTCTGCGGCCAAAAGGCAGGCCGATCATGACGACGTTCGAGGCGTCGCCCGCTCATGCCTAAACTCCCGGACGTGTCCGGCAGAGAAACCCGCCGCGCCTTGGAGCGACTCGGCTTCCTGTTTAAACGACAGAGCGGCAGTCACGTCATATTGCGGCGTGGCAATCGCGGTTGCGTTGTGCCCATGCACCGGGAAATCAGCCGGGGCACCCTTAAAGGCATTCTAGCCGGCGTGAGGGTGGAGGGATTCTTGGAGGCGTTGTGAGTAGGAACCTCGCCATTGCTCAGGAGGCAAGCATGATTGAGCACCAAATTGATCTCGAAGCTTATTGCGTCATTCAGCCTTACGCGGAAGCCTGGCGTCCACCTTATGATGGAAAGTTCCATAAGGTCGGCCCTGGTCGTTTGCGCAAGCGGTATCCACTTTCAAAGAAAGACAGACGCATCTACATGGGCGCAGTCCTTGAGCCGAAAGACAAACTCCGTCCGGTGGAGGAAATCCGCAGACTGGTGGACACGCACCCGCTTGGGGACGTGAGGCGTCAGGCCGATGACGCGCTGAAGCAACTGCTCTATCGCGCTCATTGTGGCGACGCGCAAGCTCTCGCGCAGTACGTGCGCATCACTCACGCCGCCGTTCAATCGTTGGAAACACTCGCCACGCATCACCCGGACAGCGTGCGCGCCGAAGCAGAAACATTCCCCGATTGGCCATTGAACTTGAGCCAGCACGAGACCGCATGGGTAAAGCAAGAGCTAAAGAGGCTGGGCGTGGGAGCAAAGTTCCCGCTATCCACGAGGTCGAGCCTGCGGGCCAGACGCCGCTATCGTTTGACCCGGCTGGCTTGGGATGCCTTGCTCGCTTGCGTCGAGAACAAACCAGTCGTGCCGGCATTGAAAGCGTTGGCTGCCGGAGCCAGAAGCGAGCGCAAGGCGATTCCCTACTCTCGGCAAACCAAAGCGTGGGCCACCTTTTATTACTTGAACAACGGCGATGTTGTCATTGTTACCGACTGGCAGGCCAGGTGCGCCAAGCTCTCAGGACCAATTACAAAAACGAACATCAACGCTTGGTGGGACGCGCTGAAGGAGTGTGTGCTCCAACATTGGCACAACCCCGAAGGTAATTACGAAGCGGTGCTTGCACTCATCCCGGACGCCCAGCCGAAAGGAAATCCCCCCGAACAACCGCGCTCAGACGAGTATTACAAGCAGAACAAGGAGTATCGAAAGCGCAACTTCGCCCTGGCCCGTGTGAAACAAGCCTTCGAGACACTGGTCGGCGTGAGGTGTAGTACCTGACGCCCCGCCGTACTTCCCCCACCGGCCTCGCGCAAGGCACTGCCCTACTGGATAGTTCAGGGCAGATGCAAACTAAAAGTTCATCTCGTGAAAAGCAGCTGAGCGGTAGCAGGCTCGTCGCGCCGGAAACCTCACTGGGTCCGCTCTGGACTCGACGACAAGTCGCGGACGCGCTCGGGTTGTGCGTTCACAGCATCGCCCGGTACAGCCGTGCCGGTCTGCTGCCCTGCATCAAACTGAACCGCAGAGTCGTGAGATACGATCCCTGCGCCGTGCAGGCATTCATCAAATCTGCGCAAGAAGGAGAGCGATGACACTGCCGCTAGAAACCTCCAATTGCGACGCTCTACGCGGACGCACCCCGGCCAGTTGGTTCGCGGAAAAATTTCCATCGTTGGCCGATGAATACGGCGAGGCCGTGTTGCAGGAAACGAACAAAGAGGGCATCGTGCTCGTGCGCGACATCGGCGAGGATTTCTTCGCGGCCAGCATGGGAGAGAAGGGCAGCCCGGATGCCCCTACTGTCTTCATGCCTACGGAGGAAAAATTCTATACCTATTCTCCGGCTGACGGCGTGTTTCTGTATCGGCAAGAGGCGGTGTTGGTCACGCGATTGAGCCGGCTGCTTTTTGACTGCGCACGGGCCTGCAAAGGCGCCTGCGAAACCGCGTCCCTGGAGTTTCGTTTCCGCGATGCAGCCAACCTCAGCGGGATTCTCCGCAAGGCGCGCGGCATCCTGGCAGTGCCCCACGACTTTTTTTCAGCCAACCTTACGGGCTTCATCCCATGCGCCAACGGCATGTTGCGGCTGTCGGATAAGCAACTTCTCCGGTTCAGTCCGTCCTATCGTCGCCGGAACAAGCTCGCCGTACCGTTCGACTCATCGGCCAAGTGTCCGCTCTTTTTGGACACCCTGATGCGCGCGGCGCTCGACCCCGACGGACTCGACCTCATGCAACGCTGGTGCGGGCTGGCGCTGATCGGTGAGAACCTCGCGCAAAGAATCGTGATACTGACTGGCACTCCTGGCGGCGGAAAGGGGACCTTCATTCGGGTGCTCACCGGCATCATCGGCCAGATGAACCTCGCCATGTTGCGCCCGCAGTTACTCGGCGAGCGGTTCGAGCTGAGTCATTTTCTTGGAAAGACCTTGCTCTACGGTGCCGACGTGCCGGAGAACTTTTTGAACCAGCGCGGCGCTTCGATTCTCAAGTCCCTCACCGGCGGCGACCCTGTAACGCTGGAATTCAAAAACTCGAACGAACGGCCATCCATCACCTGCAAGTTCAACGTCATCGTGACGTGCAACTCGCGGTTGACGGTCCACCTTGAAGGTGACACGAACGCCTGGCGGCGGCGGTTGGTCATCGTACCGTATGAGAAGCCGAAACCCGACCGGGTGGTCGTTGACCTGGCAGAGCAGATTCTCCGGCACGAGGCCAGCGGCGTCTTGAACTGGATGATCGAAGGTCTGGACAAGCTTCGGGCTGACGGTTGGCAACTGCTTCTGACGGCCAGGCAGCAAGGGCTCGTGGACGATCTCCTGCTCGAATCGGACGGCCTGACGCTGTTTGTGCGTGAGGCATTGAGCAGGGCCGACGGCAGACAGTTGACGGTCGCGGACTGTTTCTCGGCTTACATTGGGTTCTGCAATCAACGCGGCTGGACCGCCCTGACTCGCAAGAAGTTTGGCGACCTGATTGGAGACGCGGTGACGCGGACCTGCGGATTGACCACCCGGCACGATGTTCGTGATGCAGTCGGCAAAGCGCAACGGGGCTGGAATGGGCTCCGACTCCGCGGGACTTTTTCACAACCGACTGGGAAACCTCCGTCCGGTGCGTCCGAGTCTGCCGCGCCGGATGGGTTCTCGGACGGAGCGGACGGAGTGCGGCCAGTCCAGCCCACGAGGGATTTGGTGGAGGACTTCGCCTGAAAACTCCAGTTGATGCTTTCCTGGCCGTGGCCGGCGTCGGGGGGCGTTTGGGTATCGCTGGGGACCGGTTGAGGATGCTCCTGCCTGCGGATTGCCCACAAGAATTGAAAGAGGCGATCCGCCAGCACAAGTCCGCTTTGCTCGAATTGCTCCGGCTGAACTTCCTGGCAGTCCGGTCTGATACGCTCAACGCCACCGTGTTTTGGACGCCGGACGAAGCGACCAAGGAGTCCCTTGCTGCCGCTGGCGCGGACTTGGGCAGCATCTACACGGCATCGGAGCTTGAGCAGTTGGTTCATCGGCGAGTTACCGCTAATGAACTGCCGCTGATTCATGCCGCTAGACAGCGTTTCGGAGGAAAGGTGATAAATCCATGAACGCGAATGATCCCGATGACGCAACCTCCGCCAGTGCGAGCGAGCGATTTTTTCGACACCCGGCTGCTTGTCCGGGGCTTTCCCTGAAAATGCGCTTGTCGGGGACCCTTGAAGAAGCGCTTGTCTGGGATTAAACTGGCGGAATGATAACCACAACCGAAGCGGCGCAACGACTTGGATGGCTCGGCGGATCGCGCTCGACGCCAGCGAAGAAACTCGCCGCGAAGCGGCGTGCGGCGATTGTTTGGGAGGAAATCCGCTGCGGTTTGCGACCGGTGCCGCGCAACTGGAAGTCAACGCCAAAGATAACGCCGGTCTTGGTCGTCGCGCCAAAGGAGCTTCGCAGCCTGGACGGTCGATGCGTGATGCGCAATGGGCGCTGGCTTGTGATAGCCACGGGTAAGCCTTACCAAGCCGGCTAAGCGCCGGATTCTGCGACCCAGCGTTGCCTTCGCAGGCGAAAAATCGGCAAAATTTTCGGACCGGGTCCCCGGAATCGCGCTCACGCGCTGCGGCGGTGGGTGGGGGAGACTGCCGGGACGGTCCCAATCAACTCCATGACCGCCAACCCGGAGGCCACTGGCCAACTGCCCGCAAATACCGTTCC
>JAGWYX010000318.1 GCA_018969165.1 Verrucomicrobiota bacterium | reverse complement strand
TGATGACTTTGGCGTGGAGGATTTTGGCGACCTGGGCGTTGGAGAGGTCGAACACGGAGCCGACCCCGGCGTGGCCGGAGCCTTCGCAGAGCACGAAGTCTTTCTCCCAGGCGACGCGGTCGAAGGCCTTCTGGATTTTGCGGGTCAGGGCCTCGTTGTTGGCCGACTCGAGGTATTTGCGGGTGAAATCCGGCTCGACGGCGATCGGGCTCATATCCTCGAGCGGGCAATTGAGCCGGTAAACCTGGTCCATGAGGACGGTGTCTTCGTCGATCTTGCGTTCCTCGATTTCGACGAAGCGCTGGCCGACGGGTTTGATATAGCCGATGCGCGGGTAGAACTGTTTAAGCGCGGCCAGCAAGCCGAGCGAGGCGGTGGTTTTACCATCGTTCTGGCGGGTGGCGGCGATGAAGACCCGGGGTGTAACCGTATTCATGGCGAGGCTTCGCCGGGCAACGTTCGGCCCGCCCCGGGATACAGCACGTGGTAGTCGATGGCTTGCATGCCGACAATGGCCGAGACGCCCAGGATATCATGCGCCGTGGAGCCGCGGGACACGTCGGCCGCGGGGCGGTCCAGGCCCAGCAGGATTTGGCCGTAGGCATGGGCACGGCCGATGTGCTGGACCAATTTGCTGGCGATGTTCCCGGAGTTCAGGTCGGGGAAGACCAGCACGTTGGCGTGGCCGGCGACCCGGCTTTCCGGCAATTTCCGGCGCGCGATCTCGGGGATCAGCGCGGCGTCCACTTGCAGCTCGCCGTCAAAGTCCGCATCGAGGCCGGTGTCGTGGGCCTTTTTCTGGGCCAGCGCGGTGGCGGCCTGGACCTTGCCGATGCTGGGGTGGGTGGCGCTGCCTTTGGTCGAGTAGGAGAGCAAGGCGACGCGCGGCCGCAGGTTCAGGAGTTGTCGGGCCAAGCGCGCCGTCGAAACGGCGATGTCGGAAAGTTGGTCCACCGTCGGCTCGGGGATCACCCCGCAATCGGCCATGAAAACCACTCCGTTCTCGCCGAAGCGGGAGTCTTCGACCTCCATGATCATGCAACTGGAGGCAGTCGTCGTTTTGGGGGCGGTTTTGATGATTTGGAACAACGGCCGCAGCACGCTGCCGGTGATCTCGTTGGTGCCGGAGACCAGCCCGTCGGCCTGGTGCATGGCGACCATCATCGCGCCGAAATAATTCGGTTTGAGGATGGTGGCCCGCGCCTCCTTTTCCTTGACCCCTTTGAACCGCCGCAGCAGCTCGAACCGCCGGGCGAAGGGCTCAATCTCCTCGCTCTCTTCGGGGTTGATGATCCGGACGCCTTCCAGCGAGACGTTCAGACCTTCGGCGGCCGCTTTGATCCGCGTCCGGTCGCCGAGCAGGATGGGCGCCCCCAGCCGGAGCGAATAGAATTGGCGCGCCGCCTGGATGACCCGCGGCTCGATTCCTTCGGGGAACACGATCCGCTTGGGGTGCCGCTGCAACTTCTCATAGATGCTGCCGATGAAACGCATGGGGGCTAAATTAACGGTCGGCAGACAAACTTCAACTCGGAAGCGGGTACCAGACCGGATGTCATCTTCGCCGTTCATCTTCGCTTCTGCTCGTCCTTCGTCCACTCCCTCTGTGTGCCTGGCTCATAGAGTCCTTGGGGCGCAAAACACAGCCGGCGGCTGGGACGGGAAAACTTGACCTCCTGACAGCAAGTTTCAGGAATCAAGGACTCTGGCTACAGAGGGTTCTCGGTTTCAAGGAATCTACCGGAAAGTCGCTCCCTTGGCGCCCGGTGCCAGCACCTGGTCCAGAATTTCCTCGCCCAGGCGCGTCTGAGCTTCCTTTGGTTCCAGTGCCGGCAGATAAAGCGTGATCACCTCGTGGCCGCGGCGAAAGGGGCCGCGCCATAGCTCGGCCAGGCGGCCGGTCCGAGCGGTGCCACTCCAGGAAGGGTCGCCGAGCGGTTCGGGTTCGCCGCCGTACCAAACCGCGTGGAGGACGGCCAGCTCCCGCGGGCCCAGGCGAAAGCGGTAAAGCAGGCACGGCAGAGTCCAATCTCGAACCCGGATCGTCACCGGGGTGGCTGGGCTGAGTTGCTCCCAGCCCGCGCTGGGCATGCAAATATCCGGTGTGTGGCTGAAGGCCTGGCTTGGCACCTGTGCCCCGGGCTTCCAGAAAACATGCAGCACCCGCGCTGTCCAGCCGACCGGACTGGTCAGTCGCAGGCCGTCGCCCTGGCTGAAACGCAGCAGGCTGCGTTCGGCGGGCGCGAAGGGCAAGTCTGTCGCCCGCCAACCCGGCGCAAGCCGGTCCTTGGTCAGTGACCAACGCGCGGCGGTCTGCACGCTCCGGGTGTTCCGTCCGGGCACCACGCGGAACCAGGCCGCCGCCAGCAACGGGAGCAATGCCAGCGCCAGCGCCAGCGCGTAGCCGTCGCGCCGTTCCCACCACCGAACCGTGGACGGTTCGCTTCCGACGGACGGCGGGGCCGGCGTTGGCACAGGGGATTGGCGGACCGGCCCCGCGGCCGCATCGGTCACCGGCTGGCGATCGCCTTCTCGCGCCAGGGTTTGGCGAACCTGCGGTCGATCGAGCCAGGTCGCGACGAGCCAGATGCCCAGGAACGTGGCCGTCGTGATCGCGTAGCCGACCGGGTCATGATAATCGGCGACGCCGGAGCCGCCCTGGGCGGCGACCGCGCGGGTCAGGAGGAAGACCCGCAGGAGGTTGCCGAGCAACCCGAGCATCCACCCGGCAAGCACCAGCGCCAGTCGCCGCTGCCACCGCAGCCAGTAGAGTTCGCCCAGGAACAGCGAGGTCATCAGGCCGGCCTGAAGCGATTGGACACCGCTGCAAGCGGTATCGACGCCCACCAGCCCGCGGCTCAATTCGATGACATTGCCATGCTGAACCGCGGCGATCCCGCTCCAGTTCAACGTGTCCACCACCGTCGCCGTTACCAGGCGCATCAATCCCTGGGTAATCCGATTTTCGATCACCGCTGGCCACGGCAAGGCCAGCCAGGTGAAGGCCAGCGCAAAGCCCACGGTCCGCAGTAATCGCCGGCCTCCGAGACGGCGGAGGCCGAGGCCGGTGAGCATGCTGGCGGCGCCCATCATCAACCAGCCGGTGAGGCGCCAGGTTGGATCTTGCTGACGGAGCAGTTCAGCCAGATAAAGCGCCAGCCAGGCGGTTGCCAGGAACCCCAGCCTCCAGACCGCGGCGTTCCCGGTCGCCGGCCGCGAGGCGCCCGTCGCGGCGAACTCGACTCGCCATCGACGCCAGCCGATCCAAATCGCCAGACACGGTACCGCGAAGCCGTAGTTGTATTGCTCGTTGTAGCGCCATTCGACCGCCAGGTAACGCCAGGTCCAAATCCACACAACCGTCAGCGCCAGCAGCCAGGCCAGACGATTGCCGGCCGAGGAGGTCGCGGCGGCAGGACCGTTCATGGGCTTTTTTGGGCGTTCAACGCGCTGGTCACCAGGCTCTGTTCCTCGGGCAGGAGTTCTGGCGACCGGTTGGCCGCCCGGAGGTAAGGCGCGGCTTGCTCGGTCTGGCCATTGGCCGCCAGGAGCACTCCGTAGTAGGCCGCCAAGGTCGGCTCCCGCAGCAGCGAAGCCGGGATGCGGCTGAACACCTTGACCGCCTCGGCGGTCTTATCCTGGCGATAAAGCGCGAAGGCGTACGTCGAAAGAAAGACTGGCTCGGTGGGGTTCCGCTCGTGATTCTCGGTGGCCAGGCGGCAGGCGGTTTCCACGTTCCGGTTCAGCAGCAGGGCGAGTTGGGCCAGGTTGTTCTTGGCGACCAAATCCGCCGGGTTGAGGCTGAAAATCCGGTCGCACACGCGGTACAACTGGGCGGTGTCCTTGCGCTCGCGGTAGAGGCGGTAGAGGGCCTCGAGGGCCGCCGATTGTCCGGAGTCGCCGTTGGCCACGATCCACCACGCCTTTTCGGCTTCCGCGCGCCAGCCCCAACCCTCGACCAGTCGCGCCAGCAGTGAAATCAGTTGCGCGTTATCGAGGGTGGCATTGAGCGCCTGCTGCCATTTGGCATCGAACTGGCGATACTCGTTGCGCTCCCGCAACAGCCGCGCGTAAAAGGCCAGCCGCAGGCAATCCAAGGCGCCCCAGTGGCTGTCGGCGACCAGGCTTTGCAGCCGCCCCCAATCCTGGAGCAGCGCTGCCGCCTCGGCGGCGGCCAGCGGGATCGGCATTTGGGCCGCCAGGTCGGCTTTCAAGCGCTCGACCCAAGCCAAGGTCCGCGCCGCCAGCTCATGGGCGTTGAGCCAAGTGCAGAGCGTGTAGATATTGCCTGGTCGCGAATCACAATCTTGCTGCAATTGTCCCAAATAGGTTTCGAAGCCGGCCTGCCGGTACCGATACAACAGATCGAGGTAGGCCAGGTGATCTTTGAACTCGGCCTGCGGGTTGGCCTGGAGTTCCCGGGTCAAAGCGAGCGCCCGGTTGGTGGCGTGATGCCGTTCGGCATCCACGGCCAAGGCTCGAAGCGCCAGGGTCTGGAATTCCGGCTGGTGGCGCAGGCGTTCGAGTTGGGCTCGAGCCGCGCTGAGCACCGCCGCGTTGGTGGCTTTGAGCCGAACGGTCGCCAGGTTCAGTTGGATGGTCAGGTTGGTGGGCGCGAGGCTGGCGGCGGCGGCGAACTGCTGCTCGGCGATCGCGTCGCGCCGCAAGGCCAGCGCCAGCGCCCCGGCCACTTGATGAAAGGCCACCGTGTCACGTCCGCGTCGGCTGACGCCGGCCAGGGCCTGTTCGGCGCTCGCGAATTCCCCGAACCGCAGCGCGGTCGCGGCCCACGTCAACGAGTCCTGGAGGTTGCCCGGATCCAGTTGGGCGAGTCGGGCGTACCAGAAGACCGCCGCCGGGGAGCCGAAGCGATCCGCCAAATGCGCCAGCAGCCGGGTCGCTTCGAGGTCGTTGAAATTCAGCTCGAGGGCGCGTTGGGCTGAGAGGGCGGCGCTGCGGGCATCGCCTTGGGCCAAAAACTCACGCGCCTGGACGATCAGGTGGGTTTGCTCCCAGCGGTTGAATTGCCGGTAGGCGTACCAACCGGCGACGGCCAGCAGCAGCAGGACCAGCAGCACCAGACGCAATTTGCGCAGGTTGATCCCCAGGAGCTGGGTCCAGGAAGGCAGGTCCGGCGACTTGTTGTCAAACCCTGCGCTCACTCGCGTCGTTGAGCCTGCCGGGGGCCGGGGATCAAGTCAAGGTTTGCTCCGGGCCGGGACCCAGCGGCGGTTGCACCCTGCAGCCAAGCGCGAAGGCGGCGGCGGGCGTCAGACGGTGCGAAGGATTCGGCGGGCACGAACCGCGCGGCAACCGAGCGCCAGGCCGCAGAGCAGGATGGCCGCCAGCGCCGGCCGCGTCTCGGGCACCTTGGGACTGAAATTGATGTCGAACAGCGCGATGCCCTGCTGGTTGGGGCCTTTATTGACATTGGGGCCGTTCCCGTAGTTAAACGAGAACTGCGTGATGAGGTTGGTCCCGAAATCGATGGTCGCGTTGCCATTGCCGGCCGTGTCGGGGTTGTTGGCGTTGGCGGTAATGCTGGCGTTGAGGGTCCCGTTGTTGGCGACCGTATAGGTGGC
>JAGWYX010000317.1 GCA_018969165.1 Verrucomicrobiota bacterium | reverse complement strand
CTATTTCAGCACGGCGCTCTTCACCGCGGCGCCTCCACCCCAGACGCCATTCAGCGCCGAGTACTCTCGCACGCCTCCAACGTCAGAATGACCTGAGGCGCGCCACGTTAGCTTACTCGCCGAAAAACGGGAACAACCGCCTGAGTTCGGCCTGGTCCGGACGCCGGCCGTATTCGCAAATCTCGAAGGCCTCGGCATGCTGGATTTTGTCGGCCTGCTCGGCGCCGTAGAACTCGCGTAGTTTGCCGCGGAAACGCTGCGCGATCCCGCGGCAACGGTTGTCGAATCCCTCGCGCACCTGTCGGCGGCGGGCCTGGAGTTTCTCCGGGTCGCTTGGGATCAGGTCCGCCGAGCCGTTGGCGCCCCCCTCGAGAAACTGCGACTCGATCACGTCCAGCGCATCGAGTTTCTTGTCGATGACCGAATCGATCGAGACCGCGACGTCAGGCTGGAACGGGTTGGGTTTCTGGAAGCCGTCCGGGTAATACATGAACACCGGGTTATGCTTGAGCGCTGGCACGTCCGGACAAAAGAACGGCACCGTCACCATGTAGGCGGCGTCCTGGACCAGCACGCCCGTGTAGCGGTGGTCGGGGTGATAATCATTCGGGCGCGGGCTCATCACAATGTCCGCCTGCCACTCGCGGATGAGGCGGGTGATGGTGCGGCGATTCTCGATCGTGGGGAGCAACTCGCCATCGTGGATGTCGAGCACCTCGGTGACGATCCCGAGCATCGAGTCCGCGCGCTGCACCTCGGCCTTGCGCCGCCGCGCCAGCGGCCCGCCGGCCTCGCGCCAGTGCCCGATGTCCCCGTTGGTGACCGAGACGAATTTGACATGATGCCCGCGCGCCGCCCACATCGCCCCCACGCCACTGGCCTGGAGTTCGCAATCGTCCGGATGCGCGCCAAAGCAAATGATGCGCAGCTTGCCATCCTCCGGCGGGGCGGACGCGGAGGCGGCGCGAAGCGGCAGGGCGCCGAGGATCGCCAACGCGGCGGCACCACGGAGGCCGCTGCCGGCGAGACGAAGGAGGCGGTAGCAATTCATGGGATTCCTTTGGCTGTCAGTTTGCTGGATCGCCCGGAGGTTACTGCGTCCGGCCGGCAGACTTCAAAACCTTTTTGACGGCGGCCGGCCTCGAACGCCGGGTCAGCCGGTTTTCTTTGACAAGGGCGCCGCGATATTGTGGCATTCCACGGTCACCGGACCAATCGAATCTCCGCCGTCCTGATTTGTGAAGAAGTACAATGTTGGCGTCATCGGTTACGGCTGGGTCAGCGGCGCGCACATCGCCGCGATCAACGCCACCGGCCGGGCACAAGTTACCCGCGTCTGCTCGTCGCGCCCATTGGACGCCGCCGCCCTGAGCGCTAGCCACGGCGGGCGGATCACCTGCCACACCGCCCTCGAAGAATTCCTGGCGAGCCCGGACCTGGACGTCGTTTCCGTGTGTAGCCTGCCGCAGGAGCACTGCCGCCAGGCGATCGCCGCGGCCAAAGCCGGCAAACACCTCATCCTCGAGAAACCCTTGGCGTTGTCGTGGGCGGACTGCCAGGCGATCGAACAGGCGGTGCGCTCGGCCGGCGTCAGGACCTGCGTCTGTTTCGAGTGCCGGTTCTCGAGCCAGTTCCGGACCATCAAGTCGGTGATCGAT
This sequence comes from Verrucomicrobiota bacterium, assembly GCA_018969165.1. Classification (GTDB taxonomy): domain Bacteria; phylum Verrucomicrobiota; class Verrucomicrobiia; order Limisphaerales; family JAGWYX01; genus JAGWYX01. The sequence continues at coordinate 3,931 of JAGWYX010000317.1, read as the reverse complement.
CGCGGGTTGTTGGGCCGGATTCACTACGGTGAAGTCGATTATTACCACGGCATCGGCCCGTGGTACGGCCAGTTCCGGTGGAACGTCAAAAGGCAGGCCGGCGGCAGCAGCTTGTTGTCCGCCGGGTGCCATGCCCTGGATGCCCTGCTCCTGTGCCTGGGCACCGACGTCACCTCGGTGTGCAGTTACGCGACCGGCTCGGCCAATGCCGACTTCGCCCCCTACGAGTATCCCTCGACCAGCGTCACGATCCTGAAGTTCAAAGGCGGTCGGATCGGCAAGGTCGCCTCGAGCATCGACTGTTTGCAGCCCTACTATTTCCACACCCATTTGATCGGCAGCGAAGGCAGCCTGTTGGACAATCAATTCCATTCCACCCAGCTCGGCGGGCTGGACAAAGGCCGCTGGAGCGAGCTGTCCATAAAACTGCTCGACTCGGGTGACGTCTCCGATCATCCCTACCAGACCCAGTTCGAGGCCTTCTTCCAGGCACTGGACCGTGGCGAGGAGATGCCGTTGACCAACCTCCACGACGCCTTGCAGACGCATCGGGTCATCTTCGCCGCCGACCAGTCCGCAGCCACCGGCGAGGCGGTCGAACTCTGAGCCGAACTCCGTGAACCGGAGGAATTCTGATGCCCGAAAACCAATCGCCACCGCGCACACGCGGCATCGCCCTCGCCCTCGCGGCGCACCCGGACGACATCGAATTCTACATGGCCGGCACGCTGTTGCTCCTCGAGCGCGCCGGCTACCAAACCCATTACCTGAACCTCGGCAGCGGCAACTGCGGCAGCCTGCAGTTCAACGCCGCCCGGACCCGCGCCATCCGCGCCCGCGAAGCCCGCCGCGCCGCCCGCATGCTCGGCGCCCGATACCACCCGAGCCTGACCGATGACCTCGAGATCTTTTACGAAAGCCGACTGCTCCGGCGCGTCGCTGCCGTCGTGCGCGAAGTCCGGCCGACCATCCTGCTGACGCATTCGCCCCAGGACTACATGGAGGACCACATGCACGCGTGCCGCCTGGCGGTGACGGCCGCCTTCGCCCGTGGCATGCCCAACTACCGGACCCGGCCTTCGCGTCCGGCTGTCTCCGGGGAGGTGACGGTCTATCACGCCATGCCACACGGTCTGCGAGACGACTTGCGCCGCCGCGTAGTGCCCGGTGCGTTTGCCAACACCACGAATGTCCACGCCCTCAAACGCCAAGCCCTCCTCGCCCACCAAAGCCAAAAGGCCTGGCTCGACGCCAGCCAGGGGATGGACTCCTACCTGCTGGCCATGGATGAAATGTCCCTGGCCATCGGCAAACTCTCCCGCCGATTCCGCCACGCCGAAGGCTGGCGCCGGCATTCGCACCTGGGCTTTTGCACCGCGGCCGCCGACCCGCTGCGCGACGCACTCGGTGCGGATTACCTGGTGAATGGCGCTTACGAGCGCGGCCTGGAAAGCGGATGCGTTCGTTCCGAGGACGCCCCGGGCCGGGAGGCCGGCGCTCCGGCGTAACGCCCGCCGGACCGGGTGCATCCACCTCACCCGCAGCCATCCTCGCTTTGGAGCGCGGGTGTGCGACCCGCCGCGGCCCCGCCAGCGTGCCGCGGCTCACCGAGCCGCTCTGGGCCAACATGAGAACCGCTGCCTCACCAGCCGGCAGTGTCCGAATTTGCGGTTGGAGCGCGAGTCTGTGACTCGCAGCGGCTTGATTTTGAAGCTGCTGTGCTGCGGCTCATAGAGCCGCGCTCCGAAATTAGGACACTGCCCACCAGCCCGAAAGCTTGTCTCCCGGCACGGTTGCGCTATAAACGTGTCGCATGCCACGCAAACGAAGCTCGATGGCCCCCGATTGGTGGGATTACACCACGCTCGACCCCCAGATCATCCAGGCCGCCGCGCGCCTGACTCCGGAGAGAATCCTCAAACTTTCCCGGCCCGGATTTCGCGTCGTTTTCTATGAGACCCTCGAGGACTTTTACCTGGCCGAGGCGCTCGAATACATCCAGGCTTGGAATCGGTCCACCCTGGACAATCCGGTCGGCATTTGCGGGCCGATCGGTCCCACCGAACAGTTGCCGCTGGTCGCACGCCTCGTGAACGACCTGAACCTCTCCGTCCGTTCCGCGCATTTCTGGGGCATGGACGAGTGGTGCCTGGACGGCCAGGCGGTGCCTGTCTCGCATCCGCTGTCCTTCGAGCGCGCGGACCGCGAACTGTGCTTCGCCCGCATCCGCAAGGAACTGGTGATGCCCGACGCGAATCTCCACTTCCCCAAAGCCGACACCCGCGCTTACCGCGCCAGTTGGGACGGCGTCCGATGCGCCGTGATGCAAGGCGGCCAGGGCGATGTCAAACATTGGGCCTTCAATGATCCGCCCCGGCGCCGGGGAAAATACCAGCATCACCCGCCGACCCCGGCCGAATATCGCCGGCTCGCGACCCGCGTGGTGGACCTGCACCCATTGACCATCGCGCAAAATGCCCGCACCTCGGGCGGCGGCAATGTCGCCTTGGTCCCCACCCAGGCCATCAGCGTCGGACCCGTCGAGACCTGGAAGGCGGACAAGGTTTCGATTTGGCATGCCGGCAAGCACGACAATCCGTTCGGTCAGCGGCTGACCACGTGGATGATCGCGCACCGCGTGGTGGACACCGCGGTGCCCATGTCGCTGCTGGCCGATCACCCGAACGTCCAATTCAATTTCTATCGCCCCGGCATCGGCACCTGTGAGGTCGAGCTGCACTGACACCATGCGCGCGCGGCAGATTTGCGTTTGGCTGCTGGCGATCGCCTCGTGGGTGTTCGCCGCCGAACCCTCGCCGCGACACCCGGTCCTCTGGTATGATACCCCCGCGGAGGACTTCATGTGGGCCATGCCGACCGGCAATGGCCGCCTGGGCGCGATGGTCTTCGGGGGCGTGCCCGATGAACGGATTGCCCTGAACCACGATCGGCTGTGGCGGCGGGTCTATTTCAATTTCACCCGGCCGGTTTCCGCGCACCTGCCGGAGGTGCGGGCGTTGGCCGCCGCCGGAAAATGGCGCGAGGCCCAGGCGCTCTTCCTTAAAACGCTCCAACCCTACGGCGGACGTTTCGACGAACGGTCCAAGCTCGGCGGCGGCAGCGTCAACCCCTACCAACCGGCGGGCGATCTCGAACTCCATTTTCCGCCGACCGGCCCGGTCACCGGCTACCGGCGCTCGCTCGACCTGGCGACAGCCATCGCCACCATCCAGTATCAGCAGGGTGACACCTGGTTTCAGCGCCAGACCTACTGCGCCTCGACCCAGCCGGTGATCGTCACGGATGTGACCTGCGATCGCCCGGGCCAGTTGACGTTTAACGTGGCACTCACGCGCGGCCACGCCAGCGGGAAATTCGAGACCGTCCACACCTCCGCCGGCGGCGGCATGCAGCGCGGAAGCGGGCTGGACCCGGAGTGCGCGCTCGATATCCACGCCCGCGGCAACACCATCTTTTTCAAAGGCACCTTTGACGAAGGCGCCTTCTGGAACATGCAAACCAGCGTCCTGGTCCGGGGCGGGAGTGTGGCCCCGCAGGGCACCGGCCTGAGGGTCACCGGCGCCGACGAGGCCTGGGTGCTGACCACGATCGCGGTGGACCAGGAGGCGAAAGACCCGGCGGCGCTGTGCGCCGCTCAACTCGAGCGCGCCGCGCGATCGTTGCCCACCTTGCGCCAGGAGCATATCACGGCCCACCAGCGCCTCTTCAACCGGGTCGCCCTCCGGCTCGGTTCACTGCCGGCAGACCAACCGACCGACCGCTGGCTGGCGCACTCGCGTTCGAGCCCAGGGGAATCATCGCTTTACGCGCTGTTATTTGACTATGGACGCTACCTCCTGATCTGCAGTTCGCGGCCGGGCGGCCTCCCCGCCAACCTGCAAGGGCTGTGGAACGAAGACATTCACCCGGC
>JAGWYX010000316.1 GCA_018969165.1 Verrucomicrobiota bacterium | reverse complement strand
GGCAACGAACTGGTTTCGTGGACCAAAGCGGGCCGGCAGCGCAGCTACGTGGTCTGCAAAGGTAAGCTGGCGGAACGAACCGCGCGGCGGGCTGCCACGGGGGCGGCGGTCGGCACCCGGCCATTCGTGGTGCCGGTCCAAATTCCGGAGCAACTTCCGTCGCCGTCGCCAGCGCCCTTGCTCGAGCCCCTGGCGGTCATGGGCATCGGCAGTTGGCCGCGGCCAGCCTGGATGCGGCGGGCGGTGCACGAGCGGCTCGAGGGCCGATTGGCCGAGAAGGAATTCGAGGCCACCGCCGACGCCGCCGTGCGGCTCGCCGTCGAGGCGCAACTCCGCGCTGGAGTGGACGCCGTCACCGACGGCGAGCAGCGGCGCGACAGTTATGCCAGTTTCGTCGGCGCCCGACTGGACAATTGCCAACTGATCCCGTTGACGGATTTGTCGGCGATGGTGGACGAGCCGGACCAGTTCGAGCGCGAGCTGCGCGCGCTGGATGTGCCGGCCGCCGAGGTCCGGCATCCGGTGGTCTATGGACCGCTGGGTCGTAGTCGGCCGCTGGCGGCGCACGAGGCGGCGTTCGTTCGGACGCTGACCCCGAAGCCGGTCAAGGTGGCGCTGCCCGGGCCTTATCTCTTGACGCGGACCATGTGGCTGGATTGTCTGCGAGATCGGCCGTACGCCACCCGCGAGGCCTTGGCGACCGATGTCGTCCGCGTGCTGCGAGAGGAATTGCACGACCTGCTGGCGGCTGGTGTCGCCCTGGTCCAATTCGACGAGCCCGTCCTCACCGAGGTCGTGTTCACCGGCGCCAAGCAGCAGCGCAGCTTCATGTGCGGGGCCCTGAGCGAGAAACGCGACCCGGCGACCGAATTGGGGTTCGCCGCGGAACTCTTGAACGGCGTCGTGCGCGGTTCGCCGGCCGCGCGCACGGCGCTGCACATTTGTCGTGGAAACTGGACCCGGGACGAGAACGCCGTGTTGCGCGGGGATTACCGGGCGCTGATGGACCTGCTGAGAAACGTCGAAGTCGGCACCCTGTTTCTGGAGTTGTGCACACCGCGGGCCGGGGAAATGGGACTGCTGAGGGAGCTCCCCGAAGACCGGCGGATTGGCGTGGGCGTGGTGAACCAGAAGCTGGATCGAGTCGAGACCGTGGACGAGATCGTGGACCAGGCGCAACGCGCGATCCAGTTGTTCGGCCAGAGCCGGGTGCTGCTGACGCCGGACTGCGGTTTTGCGACGTTCGCGGACAACCCGGTGAATTCAACGCCGGTGGCGGAAGCCAAGTTGCGCGCGCTGGCCCGCGCGCGGGACCGGCTGCGCGACGGCGTAAGCGGAAGACGAGGGGTAAATCAATAGAAGAGAACCGCCGGTTGAAACCACCGGCTACGGGGCGGGTTTGGCGGCGACCTTGTCACCTGTAGCCACGTCCACCGGTGTTTCGCGAACCTGGATCGCGGCGCTGGGCGAGCGCCAAGGGCGATGGCACCGCCCGCCGCACCGGCAAAGGGGTCAAACCATAGTTTAGACAGCTTATCCGTTGACCCCAGGCCAAGCAGCCTGGTAGTGTTGCGTTTGTGCCTCGCAAACTGAGAGTGCAGTACCCGGGCGCCATTTACCACGTCATGAGCCGTGGGAACGGCAAGCAGGATATTTTTCGGAACGATGTGGACCGCCAAGACTTTGTCAAGACACTGGCCGAGACTTGCCAGAAGACCGGCTTTCAAGTGCATGCCTGGTGCCTAATGCGCAATCATTTTCATCTGGTCGCCGAGACGCCCAATGCCAATCTGGTCGCCGGCATGAAATGGTTGCTGAGCGTCTACACGATCCGGTTCAACCACCGACATCAGCGCTTGGGCCACGTGCTGAGCGGGCGATATAAGGCGCTGGTGGTGGACGGCAGCTCCAGCGGTTATCTGCGGACGGTGTGCGACTACGTGCATTTGAATCCGGTGCGGGCCAAACTGCTCCGGCCGGAGCAGCGGCTGTTGGAATATCCCTGGAGCAGTTTCGGCGGGTACCTGGCCGCCCAAGCGCATCGACCGGAGTGGTTGCGGGTAGACCGGTTGCTGGGCGAGCACGGGATTCAGGCCGACAGCGCGGCGGGGCGGCGTCAATTCGAGCAGCGGATGGAAGCGCAGCGGGCGGGGGCATCTAACGGCGCCGAGTGGCGGCCGATTCGACGCGGATGGTGCTTTGGGACGCCGGACTTCAAAGCGAAGTTGCTGGAGCAAATGGAGGGAAAGCTTGGAGAGCATCACGCCGGAGAACTCAAGCGGGAGAGCGCCGAAGCCAAGGCGGAGCGGATCATCCAGGAGGAGTTGAAGCGGCGACGGTGGACGGAGGCGGACCTGAATGAGCGGGCGAAGAGCGACCCGGCCAAACTGGCGCTGGCCGCGCGGGTGCGCCGCGAAACGACGTTGACGATCCGGTGGATCGCGGGTCGGTTGCATCTGGGAAGCTGGAAGAGCCTCAATGCCAAACTCCACCGATGGAAGAGAACCGGTGAAAGGAATCACCAATGAGCCGAAACTATGGTTTGACCCCTTTTCCGAGAACGCATAAAACCTGCGGCTACGGTGTGACCGTGTTGGCCGTGATCAGGTCCACCGGCGTCTCGCGATCCGCCGGGGTGCCTTTGTGCTGGAGCATCTCCAGGGCGTACTCGATGCCATAGACTGCCAATTGATCGCCATGCTGGTCCACCGTCGCCAGGATGGTGCCGTCCTGGAGCAATTGATGCACGGCGGTGATGTTGTCGAAGCCGACGACCAGGACCTTGCCGACCTTGCCGGCGGCGCGCAGGGCGGCCACCGCGCCCAGAGCCATGCTGTCATTCGAGCACAACAACGCCTTGAGGTCCGGATGCTCGGTCAGCAGCGGCGCGACCACCTGGTTGGCCTTGTCGGTCTCCCAATAACCGGACTGGACGCTGACGATTCGAGCGCCGGCCGCGTGCAAGGCGTCCTCGAAGCCGAGCCGGCGCTGGATGGCGTTGAAGGCGCCGGGAATCCCTTCGATGATCGCCACCGGGTCACCGGGATGCAACCGTTTGGCCAGGTATTCGCCAACCTCGCGCGCGCCTTTGCGATTGTCCGGCCCGACGAACGGGATGGTCGCGTGCTGATCGGCGAGCACCGCCTGATCGAACCGGTTGTCGATATTGACGACGACGATGCCGGCCTGCTGCGCCTTGCGACAGACTGGGACTAAGGCCTTGGAATCGGCCGGCGCGATGACGATGGCGTCCACCCGTTCGGCGATCATCTGCTCGACGAGGTCGATCTGCTTGTTGATGTCCTGTTCGTCCTTGGTGCCGTTGGCGATCAGCTCGTATGCGGAGGCGTGGGCCTGCTGATGGGCGCGCGCGCCTTGTTCCATGGTCAGGAAGAACTCGTTGGCAAGCGACTTCATGATCAGGGCGATGCGCGGCGGCCGCGGACCATTGGCGCGGCAGCCGGTGGACAGGACGGCAAGCAGTCCGACCCCGAGCAGGGTCGTGACCAGCGCCAGAATGCGGCAGGTGCATCGCGCGGGGAGCGTCAGGGAGAACCCCCTCACGCGATGGCGTGTCAGACGGGACCTTGAACTCAGGGGCCTCCTCTCCCGTCCTTCGGGCACCCTCTCCTCCGCTGGCAGTGGAGGAGAGGGCCGGGGAGAGGAGGCGCTCTTTCCTCCCTGGTTACCCCGGAAATCCCCAGGGCGCGGTGACCTCACCGCACCGCGGGCGGCGGGCTGAGGACAGCCCGCCCTGCCGTCTGCGACAATGTTTATGCAAAGTGGTGTCCGTGGAAGGACCATGGGATTCATGGGGAACCTGGCGCTGGATGGCGGTGGTTGTCGCCAAGCCATCAGAGTGTCTGTTGGTCGCTGGGTCACGAGCGGAATTTCACGACAAGCCAAGGCCGCCTGTCGATTTAATTCGAAACGATCTGAGTTCAAGAACCAACGGCCAAGCCAGGCCCGCGCAGGTTTTCCCTTTCCTGGCTTCGGTGGTCATGGCTGCCTTTGAAGCGATGGGTATGAGGCGCGCCTCGCTAATGTACGGCCAACCACCACGGATAAAGCACCAGGCCGGCCAGGAGCGCGCCCGCGACCAGGTTGCCAGGTGTATGCTGCGTCAACCGGTCGGGCAGCACCGCCAGGATTGCCCCGAGCAGCGCCCCGGTGACAAAGCCGCCCACGTGCGCCACCACATCCGCCTGCGGGTCCAGTCCGAACCAGACCAGCAGCAGCAGACCGGCCAGGACGCCGGACAGCACGTAGCGGGCGGCGCGCGGGCTTTCGCGCCGGAGCCAGACCGATTCGGCGGTCAGCAGCCCCAGGCCGCCCATGACCATTCCCGAAGCGCCCAGCCCGGAGTACGGCTCGGCGCGCAACCACAGGCCGATCAGGTTTCCGCCGACGCCGGCCAGGTAGGCAGCCAGCAAGGCGAAGCCGGCGCCAAAACGCGCCATCGCCAGGCCGAGCACGAGAAAGCCGATCGACAAATTGCTCGCCAGGTGGCCCAGATTGGCATGGAGCACGACGGCGGTGAAGAGCCGCCACCATTGGCCGGCATGGACGGCCTGGGTATCGAGCACGCCGCGCGCGTCCAGCCCATTGCCTGAAACAACATTGCACGCGTAGATCAGCCCCAGCAGGATCACCCAGGCGCCGCTGCCCCAATGAAAAGCCATGCCGTTCGCCGGCAACGGCCGACGCCAGTTCCAGCCGCGGTTTTCGGCCTGGTAGAGACGGATCGCGTCGCAAGCACGCTCCAGGTCCGTCGCATCCACCTCGAGCAACCACCGGCCGGTCTCCGGCACGCGGCGTAAGGTCGAGGCGATGTCCTGGCTGGATAACACCAGGCTCCAGTCCAGGGCCTGGCGCCTGGAGCGTGCGACGATCGCCGGGCATTCGCCATCGAGGTGGGTTGCGTCAGCGGTTTTCACCTGTCAAAGCCGGGTTCAGTCCGCGCCCATTCCTGCGCGCGCCGATTGAATTGACCACAAACCCTCTCGTGTCCAGGAGCACCTCACAGTCAGGTCAACTTTGCCGTTCACTTTTGCTGGTTCCTTTCCTTCGTCCATTCCCTCTGTGCGCCTCGTCTTTAGATTCCTTGAAATCCCAAGCAAAGCAAGGAGAAGGGAGAAGATGGCCGGCAGTCGCACCTCCGGACCGCGGCTTGTCCCAAACCGCAGCCGCCCGGGGTCGCCACCGACCAGCGAACGACCTCCGGCCGATTGCGTTCCCACGCGGTGACGCCGGGAGCGCTGCTTGGCCTTTTGGCTCGATTTGTGCGCCGCCACCGAGCAGGCTCAGGGCATGGAGCCCGCGAAAGCTTACGCCGTGGTCCTGGTCACGGCGCCAGACCTGAAGACCGCGCGCCGGCTGGCCCGCGCCGCCCTCGAGGAACGGTTGGCTGCCTGTGTCAGTTTCCTGCCCGGGATCGAGTCACACTATTGGTGGCGCGACCGGCTCGAGTCGAGCCGCGAAGTCCTGCTCCTGTTCAAGACCGCCCGGCGGCTGGCTGGCCGGCTCGAGCGCTGTCTGCTCGCCCGCCACCCCTACGACACCCCGGAAATCCTCCTGCTGCCGCTGGGCGCCG
>JAGWYX010000315.1 GCA_018969165.1 Verrucomicrobiota bacterium | reverse complement strand
CGGCGCTGCCGTCGGCAAGCTGGCGGTGTTCGCCGGGGTGCACAAGTTTCCGGCCCGCGTCAAGTGCGCGGTGCTGCCATGGCACGCCGTGATGGCGGCGCTCGAGGGCCACGGCCAGCCGGTCACCACCGAGACGGAGGACCAATGAGGCGACAAGGCGGGAGTTATCGGCTATATTCCCAACGGTTATGCAGGACAACGCACCGGTAACCCTCAGTCGGGACGTCCAGGCGGCCATCGTGCCGGTCGGCACCACGGTCACCTTGCAGAAGGGCGAGCAGGCCCACGTCACCCAGGCCCTGGGCGGCAGTTACACCGTCGTCGTCAATGGCAACCTGTTTCGCATTGACGGCAAGGACGCCGACGCATTGGGCTTGACCGTGGCGGCCCGGCCGGCGGCGGGTACACCGGGACAGCCGGTGACGGTCCAGACGCTCGAAACGCAGGTCTGGGAGGCCCTCAAGACATGTTATGACCCGGAGATCCCGGTGAACATCGTCGATCTGGGGCTGATCTATGACTGCCAGCTCTCGCCGATGGGCGGCGGCAGCCATCGCGTCGATGTCAAGATGACCCTCACCGCGCCCGGTTGCGGCATGGGTCCGATGCTGGCGCAAGACGTGCAGAACAAACTCCTGTCGCTCGAAGCCGTGGACGAGGCCAACGTCGAGTTGGTCTGGGAACCGCAATGGAATCAGGGGATGATGAGCGAGGCCGCCCGGCTGCAGTTGGGCCTGATGTGAACCCGTGGAGGACCGTCTTATGGCTAAATTGATTCGAATCACCGGGGTGCAGGACCTGCCTCCGGGCCAGGCCGCCTGTTACGAGGTCGAAGGCCGAACGATTGCGGTGTTCAACATCGACGGGACGTTCTATGCCATCGACGAGGCCTGCCCCCACAGCGGTGGGCCGCTCTCGCAAGGCAGTTGCGCCGGCACGACCGTCACCTGCCCCTGGCATGGCGCGGATTTCGATCTGCGCACCGGCGCCCCGCTGGGTCCGCCGGCCGACGACGGCGTCCACAGCTACAAGGTCATCATCGACGGGGACGACTTGAAAGTCGAGGTGGGATGATCGCCGAAGTGGCCAACCCGCCGGCGCCGAAGCCGTCCCTGGATTGGGCGGCCTGCCGCGCCGATTTCCCGATTCTGGAGCAGCCGGTGCACGGCCACCCGTTGGTTTATTTTGACAACGCGGCGACGAGCCAGAAGCCGCGCGCGGTGATCGAGGCCTTGCAGCGCTATTACGAGCACGACAATGCCAATGTGCACCGCGGCATCCACGAACTGAGCAACCGCGCCACGGCCGCCTTCGAAGCCGCCCGCGAACGCGCCGCCGGTTTCGTCAACGCCCGCGGCGCCGAGGAGATCGTCTTCACCCGCGGCACCACCGAGGGGATCAACCTCGTCGCCCAAACCTGGGGTGCGCAGTCCCTCCGGTCCGGCGATGTCATCCTGCTGACCGAGATGGAGCACCACAGCAACATCGTCCCGTGGCAACTGCTGACGGAACGCACCGGGGCCCGGCTGGCCTACGTGCCGGTCACCGGCGACGACGGCCTGCTGGACCTCGACCGGTTCGATCAGCTCCTGACCCGCGAGGTCAAGCTGCTGGCCCTGACGCACATTTCCAACAGCCTCGGTACCGTCAACCCGGTGGCCGACTTGTGCGCCCGCGCCCGCAAGCGGGGGATCGTCACCCTGGTCGATGCCGCGCAGAGCGCCGGCCACCGGCCGGTGGACGTGCAGGAAATTGGCTGCGATTTTCTCGCCTTCTCCGGCCATAAGATCTGCGGGCCGACCGGCATCGGCGTTCTTTACGGCCGGCGCGAGGTCTTCGCGGACACGCCGCCGTACCAGGGCGGCGGCGAGATGATCCTGTCCGTGGATTTTCAACGGACCACCTACAAGCCGGCGCCGCACCGGTTCGAGGCGGGGACGCCTGACATCGCCGGCGCCGTTGGCCTGCACGCAGCCATGGATTACCTGGACCGCCTCGGGCGCGACCGGATTTTCCGGCACGACCAGGAATTGGCGACCTACGCTTACGAGCGGTTGTCGAGCCTCAAGGGCATCCGGCTGTTCGGGCCCAAGACGGGCCGGGCCGGCTTGGTCAGCTTTTTGCTGGCCGACGCGCATGCCCATGACGTCGTGACGGTGGCGGACCAGCGGGGCGTGGCCTTGCGGGGCGGGCACCACTGCAATCAACCCCTGATGCGGCGACTGGGCGTGGTCTCGACCGCGCGCGCCAGTTTCTACTTCTACAACACGCGGGAGGAAGTGGACCGGTTCATCGCGGTGATCGGCGAGATTCAGAAATTCTTCGGCGGTTGAAAATGGCCGAGATCAATCATGGCCGCGAATTCACAGGAACGATGACGCTCGCTTCGGACACGCGGACGACCACGGATACGATCGGGCCGGGCTCGACCATGCGCGAGGTGCTCGAGGCCTTCCCCGGCGCCCAACGCGCCTTGTTCCACCGCTACCACATCGGGGGATGCTCCAGTTGCGCCTTTCAGCCGGACGAGACGCTCGAAGAGCTTTGTCGCCGGAACAACCAACTGGCCGTGCGCGAGGTGTTGGAGCACCTCCGGGCCAGCCACGGTCAGGATGCGAAAATCCTGATCGCGCCGCGGGAACTGGCCGACCTTCTCCGGCAGGACGCGACCGTGAAACTGGTGGATGTGCGGTCGCGGGAAGAGTTCGAAGCCGTGCACATCGACGGGGCGCTGCTCCTGTCGCAGGCCACCATGCAGGAAATCATGGGTCATTGGCCGCGCACGCGGCTCTTTGTGGTCATCGATCACGAGGGGAAACAAGGCCTGGATGCCGCCGCCTTTTTCCGCGGTCATGGGTTCGAGGGCGTGCGTTGCCTGCGCGGCGGGATCGATGCCTGGTCGCGCGAGGTCGATCCCCAAGTGCGACGTTACCGGCTCGGGTGAGGCCGGTGGCCATGACGATGAACGACGATCTCCAAAAACGAATCACCGAAGCCCTGCGCAACCCGCAAAACATGGGCGAACTGACAGACGCCGACTCGGTCGGCACCGTCGGCAATTCCGACTGCGGCGAGATGTTGCGGCTCTGGATCAAGTTCAAAGAGCAAAACGGCAAGAAAGTCATCGACCGCGCCACGTTCCAGTCTTTCGGGTGTGAGACCGCCATCGCGGTCGCGAGCCTGGCGACGGAATTGATTCGCGGCAAGACCGCCGCCGAGGCCCTCGCCCTCAGGTCCGAGGAGCTGGCAGGGGAGTTGGGACCCCTTCCACCCATGAAAATTCATTGCGCGGAATTGGTCGAGAGCGCGTTGCGGTCCGCGCTGAAGTCCGACGGCGGTCAGGCCGCGGCTGCGCCCGCGCCGCCGGTCGCCGATGCCGCCCCGAGTCTGCTGGACAAATTCACCCCCGCCAGCAACCCTGGCACTCGCATCATCTTCCTGGACGCGCCCGGGCCCGGCTGAGGCCGTTCGGATCGCCTGGAGATCAAGCAGGAGGGGACTGGCGTCCGTGGGGGCGCGGTTCAGGCGGGGGTGGATTGCCATTGACGATCCGCTTGCCGGAGGAGGTCGCGGACCTCGTTGTCGGTGGTTTGGGAAAAATCCAAGTACCACTGGCCGACACCGTAGAACAGGTCGGGTGTCAGGACGGCCACCACCTCGTCGGCTGCCTGCCGCAGCTCCTCGCAGGCTGATGGCGCGGCCGTGGGGACGGCGACTACGATCCGCGCGGGGTGTTGCGGGCGCAAGGCCGACACCGCCGCGCGCATCGTCGAGCCGGTGGCCAGCCCGTCATCGATCAGGATGATCGTCTGGCCGGTCACCGCGGGTGGCGGACGGTCGCCGCGGTAGTGTTGTTCCCGGCGTCGGAGTTCTTTGACCTCGCGGAGGGTGGCCAGGTCGATCAGCCGCTCGGGGATTCGCAACTGGTCCAGCACCTCGGCATTGAGCACGCGCACCCCGCCCGTGGCAATGGCCCCCATGGCCAGTTCTTCGTGTCCTGGCACCCCGAGCTTGCGGACGACGAAGACGTCCAGCGGCGCGTGGAGGCGGGCGGCGATTTCCACGGCCACCGGCACCCCACCGCGCGGCAGCGCCAGCAACAGCACGTCGCTTCGCCCGGCGTAGCCAAGGAGTCGCGCCGCCAGCAACTGACCCGCGTGCTTCCGGTCGCGAAACTGGGCGTGCATTGGTTCACCGCCCTCGCAGATGTCGCCGAAACCAGGCGGTCGCCAATCGGGCCACCTCTTCGAGGGTTCCCGGCTCTTCGAAGAGATGCGTGGCGCCCGGCACGACCTTCAGTTCCTTGATGCCGCTGAGGCGCGCCACGGCCTGCTGATTCAGTTCAATGACCACACGGTCTCGCCCCCCCACAATCAGCAAGGTCGGCGTGGTGACCTGCGGCAAGGCCGCGCCAGCCAGATCCGGCCGACCGCCTCGCGACACCACCGCCTGCACGGATTCGCCCCCCTGCGCCGTCGCTACCAGGGCGGCCGCCGCCCCGGTGCTCGCTCCAAAATAACCGATGGGTAAATCCCCGGTATCCGCGCGGCGTTGGACCCACCGCGTCGCGCCGATCAACCGGTTGGCCAGCAAATCGACATCGAAACGAAGGTAACCGGCCTTGGCCTCTAAGGCCTCCTCCTCCCAGGTCAGCAAATCAAATAACAACGTGCCAAATCCGTGGTCATTCAGCACCTCGGCAATCGCTTGATTGCGCGGACTGAACCGGCTGCTGCCACTGCCGTGCGCGAACAAGACCACCCCCCGCGGTTCCGGCGGCAGGACCAGATCGCCGTCCAAACTCACGTTGCCCATGGGAATCCGCACGTGGTCGGCCCAAACCACTGGCGCCGCAACCTTCGCATGTCCTCTCATAACCAGCCCGACGTTCTCGACCCGCAGCCCAATCTGCGCGATAAAACCTTCCCCACCCTAAGCCTGAAATGGAGCTGGAGCAACCGCCGGCGGACGTTACACTGCCCGGTCCCCCGCCGCTTGCCGCCGGCCCGACCTGAGTCTGGCCAACGGACCGCCAGTCGGGCCGCCAGGATCGTGATTCGAGCGGTGCGAGTTGTTACCTGGTGCAGGCCGGAATGAATAGCGGCCTGCGAGCCCAAGGATCACGGTGCGTTGCGCGGAGTGAAACAAGAATGTTGACAGGTTCATTTCGCCGTGGAACCACATTTTGGACACGACGTTCCCACTGTTGCCTGCCCCGCCACGTAGGGGCAGGTTCTGGTGGCGGGCGTTGACGCTGGTCGGACCGTGCACGCGGGGCACTGGCGCGGGGCCGATTGTGCCCCAGGTGTGGCGGAAACCACCGCCGCCCGCGCCGCGACCGCGGCGGCCCCGGCGTCCTTGGGATTAAAAAGCTCGCCCACCAGGCAGGCCCCGGCGCCCACCAAGGCGACCAGGGCGGTGAGATTGAAATAGGGAGTATTCATAGCTGGCGTATCTAGGCCGGCTGGCGGCCCATGAGGGGCCGTCGCCGGGCCGGTTTGTTCTCTTCGGTGAGCAAGCCGTTAGGTTTGCCGCTCCTTGTTTACGCGAGCCGGAGCGGAGGCACTGCTCCGATTTTGGCCAACTATTTACATTTTTTGTC
>JAGWYX010000314.1 GCA_018969165.1 Verrucomicrobiota bacterium | reverse complement strand
GCCACGCGCGCGCCGGCGATCGGCTTGCCGGTGGTGGCATCGGTGACGGTGCCGACGACGGCGACGTTGGGAGCGGCGCTCGGCTGGTGCGCCGCCGAAATTCGCCAATACGCCAAGCCCCCGACGAGCGGGAGCAGGACCACGATCAGAACCCCGACCGCGCACACCAGCGCGAATCGATTCCAGAACCGATCCTTGGCCGACGATTGAATCGGCGGCGGGACGTTCGCTCCCCGGCGAGACCGGAAGGAAACCAGCCAGGTCAAACCGCCGGCCAGGAGGCCCAACGCGATGCCGGCCATGACGCCGAGCGTCAGGTTCAAGGGCACGTTCGGCCGCACCGGGCGCAGGGGTGGCTCGGCGCGATCGACGATTTCCGCGCCTTGGCTGGCCGGCAAGGCGCAATACACTTCCGCAATCCGATTGGCGACGGCTGCGGCCAGGTCAGGTGTCTCTGCGTAGTAGTGAATTTCCAGCAACGATGTTCTTGGGGTTTGCCGCACATCCACTCGGGATCGCACCAGTTCGAGCACGGCCTCGTCGCTCAAAGCCGCGCCGGATTGCCGTTCCATCCGGTGCCGCAGGTCCAGTTCGCGGATGACGCGGCTCAGGACCGGTTCGGCCGTGACCCGCAGCCTCTGATTCTGGATGAAGTACGGGTCGGCGTGGAGATGGCCGCTCTCGGTGGTGACCCGGGCGGTGGCGACGTAAGTATGCGGGAGTCTGAGCGTCACTGCTCCTGACATCAGAAACACCACCAGGAAAACCAGCAGTCCAAGCAACAGCGACGCCCACATTGGACTACGGTTTGGCGTCGGCGGCACTGGGGTGGTGCGCCGTCGTGCCCACCGCTCGACAATGAAGGCCGCCCCGATCAACCCGAACAACCCGCTGAACCCGAAAAAGCCAAACAACCGTTGCGCCCCGGCGAACGGCAGATACCCCAGGAACCCCAGGCTCCCGACAAAACCCAGCGCGGAACCGTTGATCAGCTTGATAGCCAGCGGCGAGGTGAAGCTTTCGTCAAACAGGATTTCCAGCATGCGCAGCCACGGCGATTTAGTCGTCGCGGCGCCGGGCGCCACCGCCGCGTCCGCCGGCGTCGTCGGGGCCACCCGCAGCCGGTTGGCGGTAAAACCCGCCCGCACGTCGCGGCGCAGCAGGACTGTCAACGACCAAATCCCGATCGGCAGGCCGATGATGTTCCCCGGGGTGATGAAAATCGCCAGGACACTGCCGACGATGGCGAGCCGATAGGCTTCGAGCCGGGCCATCTTCAGCCCCGCCAAAATGATCGCGCTGCTCAGGAACAGGATCGCCAGCAACGAGCCCACCATCGGCGCCGTCGGCTCAAGCTGTTTTCCCGCAGACCAGGCCACCACGGCGATGAACGGGATGGCGATCCAATTCAGGACGCCCGTCGCCACGAGCCAGCTTGCGGGGGCTTTGACTTCCTGCCGGGCCCGGACGGTAACGGTGTCAACCACGGGCGCTGCGGCCCCTCCGGCGATCGTCTCGATGTCCGATTTGACCTGGCTGGCGTGCTGATAGCGCCGCCGGGGTTCCTTTTCCAGCGCGTGCAGCACTACCTCGTCGAGGCGCACGTCCACCTGGACTTTTTGCGACGGGGGTGCGAACCGGCCCAGGGGCAGCTCGCCGGTCAGCATTTCGTAGAACACCACGCCGAGCGAATAAATGTCGGCGCGGTGATCGACCTGGAGCGGGTGCTCGATCTGCTCCGGCGCCATGTAATGCGGCGTGCCCATCACCTGGCCCTCGCCGGTCAACCGCGCGGCGGTCGGCTCGCGCCCGAGGATTTTCGCCAGGCCGAAGTCGGCGATCTTCACGCGGCCTTTGCGGTCCATCAGGACGTTCTCGGGTTTGATGTCGCGGTGCACGACGCCTTCGTCATGCGCGTATTGCAGGGCGTCGCAAATCTGCGGGATGACCTGGAGCGCCTCGCGGGGAGACAACTTCCCCGCCTGCTCGAGCTGGCGCAGGTTGAGGCCGTCCACGAACTCCATGATGAAATAGTGCAGCGGGAGACCACTGGCCCGCAACGGCGCGCCGCCAGTTCCTGTCGCCGGCGGCGTGACGACACCGAAGTCATACACCGCGACGATATTCGGGTGGTTGAGCCTTGCCAGCGCGCGGGCTTCACGCGTGAACCGTTCGGAAAAGCTGCCGCCCGCCTCCTGCGGCGGCAAAATCTTCAACGCGACCAAGCGATCCAGGGCCGGCTGTCGCGCCTTGTAAACCGCGCCCATGCCGCCCTGGCCGATGAACCCAATGATTTCGAGTTGCGGGAAGAGACGCGCCACCTCACCTACGGTCGGCGGCCCTGCGTCGCCGATTGTTTTGGTGCCGTTGGGACCGACCGCGTCGGCGCCCGCCGCGGTCGCGCGGGTGTCGGCGGCGGCGCCTTGTTTGAGCAGGCAGGCCGGGCAGAGGCCTTCGAGCGCGCCGGCGGGCAACCGGGCACCGCACTGAGGGCATTTCGGTCCGTTTGGCATCGGCTCCGGATCCTTGGTCGTATTCATACACCTTCCCCAGAAGCGAAGCCGAGCAAATGTTACGGGTAATTTTTGCGGTTTGCGGTCTCGAGGCGTTTAGCGTAAATCTGGGGAACACCATGAATCGCGAATCATCCGCCGGAACGCTGCGAACACGCGCGAGATCTTTCCACGAACCGTCAGAACGACGGCCAGGGTTTGGAGTGCGCCAGTCCTCTGGCGCTTTTTGGCGTGCCGGCGTCCCCGGCAAAGCGGCGGAGGGCCGCCGCACTCCAGGACGCTGGCGCGTCGGCTTGGGCCCGTTCCGGTTCCCGGGCCAGATGCAGGCTGGAACGCCAACCGGGGCTTCTCATGAACCGGTGCATGGTAGGGCCGAGCTGTTGCTCGGCCCGGCGGCGCGGCAGCGCCGCCCTACCAGGTTCATGGTCCCATTTCATGCGCTATCGCGAAAGTGGGTATCCCATGGACCATCTTGGAAGGAGCGCTTTCTCTCCCCGGCCTTAACCACAATCGGCCTGCTTCTCCTCGCCGCTGTTTGCTGGCTGTCACCCACGGCGCGTGCGGCGGACGACGTCGCCACCGTGCGCCGCCAGGCCGACCAATGGCGCGCCGATCACCGGATCATCGACCTGCACCTGCACATCGACTCGACCCCCGAGCACCTGGCGCGGGCGGTGCGCATCCTGGACTCGGTCGGCGTCGGCATTGGCATCAACCTGAGCGGCGGTTACGTGACGCACGCCCCCGGCCAGAAATCCGAGTTCGAGCGGAACAAGGAACTCGCCGACCGGTTGTTCCCCGGGCGATTCCTTTACTACATGAACCTCGATTACTCGGGCTGGGATAATCCGGATTTTTCCGAGCGCGCGGTGAAGCAAATCGAGGAAGGCCACCGGCTGGGTGCGGCGGGGTTCAAGGAATTCAAGCGGCTCGGGCTTTACCTGCGCGACAAGGCGGGGCGTTTGATCAAGATCGACGACCCGAAGCTCGACCCGGTGTGGGAGAAATGCGGGGAACTGGGCATGCCGATCTCGATCCACGTCGCGGACCCGAAGGCGTTCTGGCAGCCGTTGAATGAAAAAAACGAACGCTGGAAAGAACTCAAGGACCATCCGAGCTGGTGGTTTGGGGACCCGAACAAATACCCGTCCGACGACGCGCTGCGCGAGGCGTTGAACCGCGTGATCGCCCGGCATCCGAAGACGACGTTTGTCTGCGTGCACTTCGCGAACAACGCGGAGGACATCGACTGGGTGGACCGGATGCTGGATCGGTATCCGAACATGATGGCGGACCTGGCGGCGCGCATCCCGGAACTCGGCCGGCACGACCCGCTGAAAGTCCACGAGCTTTTCGTCAAGCACCAGGACCGGATTCTATTCGCGACCGATTTCCAGGTGTACGACGAACTGACGCTCGGGTCGGGTGGCAGCGGGCCGCCGCCGACCGATGCCGACGCGGCGACGTTCTACGCCAAGGAATGGCGCTGGCTCGAGACCGACGACCGCCAGTTCGAGCACATGACGCCCATCCAGGGCGACTGGAAGATCGACGCCATCGGGTTGCCGGCGCCGGTGCTGCGCAAGATTTATTTCGACAACACGCGCAAGCTCCTGGCCCGCTCGATGCCCGCCCCGATCCTGACCGCGCGGCATCTCGACGCCGATTTTGCCTCCGACGGCGACCTGACGAAAGCCGGGTGGCAGCGCGCCGAACCGGTGCACATGGAGTACGAGTCGCTCGATTACACCGCGCACCCGGCCGTCTCGACCACCGTCCGCGTGCTGTGGTCGGACAAGTTCCTGTATCTCGGGTACGAGTGTCCGTTCACCGAGCTGACCGTGTTCACGCCGCCGAAGCTGAACGAGGAACGGCTGGGGCTCTGGGACCGCGACGTGGTCGAGGCGTTCATCGGGTCGGACCTGGCGAACATCAAACATTACGCCGAATTCGAGCTGGCACCGACGAACGAGAAACTGGACCTGACCCTGAACCTGCCGGACAAGGATTTCCAGTGGAGCAGCGGCTTCGAGACCGGGGTGAAGTTGGACCGGCGGAAGCACGTCTGGACGGCGACGATGCGCATTCCGTTGACGGCATTGAGCGCGGCGCCGCCGGAGGCGGGTGCGCGGTGGCGGATTGATTTGTACCGGTGCGATAAAGCCAACCACGCGTTCCTGGCCTGGAGCCCGACTTTGACGGAGACGTTCCATACGCCCGAGAAATTCGGCGTGCTGGAGTTCGCGCAATAAGCGAGGGACGAGGTGTGAAGGCATGCCGTGAACCGGGTAGCAGCGGACGTGAGTCCGCTCACGCTTCGCTCCGAAGCGGTCTGAGCCGACTCACGTCGGCTGCTACAGGATGGGCTGGCGTTCTCTGCAGTGCGATCTTGCAAATCCATCGCGTTCGGCAAAAATCTTTGCGGAGCGGGGACAGCCTGGTCCCCGGTCAGGCGCTAGCCCGCGATGTTCGTGCGGACATGGCTGTCCGCGCTCCTTTGGTTGCGGCTCCGCCGCGCGGCTTCAAGCTGCGTGCCGCCTTTGGCCCGTTCCTCGCCGCAGCCTTGCTGGTCGGGGCCAGCCGGAATTCCGCGAGTGCGGCGCAGCTCGAGTGCCTCCGCACTCCCAATGGTGGCATCCAACCGCAGGCGGTGATCGACGGGCAGGGCACGATCCATTTGATTTACTTCAAAGGTAAGGCGGGAGGCGGTGATCTGTTTTATGTGCGCCGAGCGGCGGGCCGGACCAACTGGACGGCGCCGCTCCGGGTCAATAGCCGCTCGGGGAGCGCTATCGCCGCCGGCACGATTCGCGGCGGCCAGATCGCGCTCGGACGCGAGGGGCGCATTCACGTGGCGTGGAACGGCGGGTCCGGGGCAGCGCCGGCGCGGCACCCGGGCGCGCCGATGCTTTACGCGCGGCTGAACGACGCGGGCGCCGCTTTTGAACCGGAGCGGGATGTAATGACGGATTCCGCGTGGCTGGATGGGGGTGGGTCGGTTGCCGCCGATGCGCGCGGCAATGTCTATGTCGTCTGGCATGCCTTTCCGCCGGGCAATCAGGCAGGGGAGGCCGGGCGCGCGGTATTTGTGGTGG
>JAGWYX010000313.1 GCA_018969165.1 Verrucomicrobiota bacterium | reverse complement strand
ATCCATTACCACCTGCTGGTCGTGATGGACCAGGACATCCGCACCGGGTTCGACTTCGAGGCGGTCAAGGCCAAGGATTACCGGAGCGCCGGCGAATACCTGCGCGCCCAGTGGGAGTTCTGGCGGCAAACGGCGCCCAAGTACGGCTTCGGTCGTCACGAGCTGCTGCCGATCCGCAAGACCGGCGAGGCCCTGGCCAAGTACGTCGGCAAATACATCGGCAAACACATCGAACACCGCTTGCCCGAGGACAAGGGCGCGCGCCTGGTCCGCTACTCCCGCGGGACCAACCGGGCGCGGGCGCAATTCTCGTGGTGCACTCCCGGCGCCGCGCTGTGGCGGACCAAGCTGGGTCTGCTCTGCCGCGCCTTGGGACTGACCTCGGATAATTACACCGAGCAGTTGCGGGAGTGGTACGGTCCGCGTTGGTGCCACACGCTGGCGCCGATGGTTGACTCGATCAAGCCCCTGGTCTATCCGAGCTTCTGGACGCTCCAGAAGGACTTCCTGAAGCTGGAACCCCCTCCAAAGGAGTTGTGGGACGATCCCGATTGCAACCCCAATACGGGCGGCTGGATGAACCCCGACCCCGATCAGGCCCGCCAGAGCCTCTTGACCGCCTGGATCGCGGCCTTGGATGAACGGCAACGGCGGTGGCACCGCCACCAGCGCCGGGAGAGTCCAAACCGGCGTTGCCCGTTGACCGAGGTCGCACGGTCGGCATTCCCGAGGCCGGGCGTGCCGTGGATCAAGCAAACCGCCAGAGACGATTGAGCGGTGAGGCGCCCACGCCACACCGGCTGGCCCGGCCCCTGCCTTGGTTCCCCCGCCCTGTCTCAAATCCAGACGCTGATTCTCAGATTCAGACACACGCCCGCAGTCCCTTGTAGACCTCGTGTGTACAGACCCCATCACCCTGCGGACCTGACCGCTCAAGATCAATTGCGCCCTGGTCGCCGGGCTTGTCTAAGGCGCATATCCCACCGCGCGAAGGACCCAAGTGAGTCCAGGTGATTGACGCCGTGCCCGGCAAGTGCTCTCTGCGCTAAAAACGGCGACGAAATAAGGGTTGACGGTGGGGGCGGTTGCTGGTTCTAATGCGGCCAAGGAAAGAGATGATCGGTGACCCAGCAATGAGGAGCGAGCCGAGCCCGGTTCGGCCGAGGGTTCGGTTTGCCTGGGGAGAGCCCCCCCTGCAGCGTGTTTGATTCGCCGCTTGGTTGCCTCGTCTGGAGGGAAAGCGGCCCAGGGAGCGAGCCGGGCTCTGTGGTGGGAGCAACGTTGTCATTCAAGCGTAGGAGTGTAAAATTATGAAACTTATCAGAACATCAGGCTTCTTAATGATTGTCTGCGCCGCCCAACTCGCTTGGAGCGGGGGTCCGCTAGACAATTGGACCTTGACAACAAACTCGGCTCCGGGAGGGGGCGCCGCCATCACATTCGGCAATGGACAGTTCGTAGCGGTCGGAAACGGAGGCACCATTGTGAGTTCGCCCGATGGCGTAACGTGGACCCAACGGAATTCAGGAACGGCGAACGGTTTTGGGGCGGTTGTCTATGCCGGGCAGCAATTCGTCGCTGTTGGGGGAACGTATGTCGGTGGCACAGTTGTTGGGCCGATCGCCACCTCGACTGACGGGGTGACGTGGACGTTGCATGATTCGGGAACAACGAATGTTGGCTTTTTCAGCATTGCTTACGGTAATGGTCTGTTTGTGGCAGTGGGTGGCGGCGCAGTAGACCCTGGCCAAGGCATCATCATTTCCTCACCCGATGGAATTAATTGGGTCACGCGCCTTTCCTCGGCGACCGACTCGAACCTCCCGCCGTCCTTCTCGGCCGTCGCTTACGGGAATGGGAGGTTTGTGGCGTTGCTCGGGAATTACGAGGCAACGTCGTCAGACGGTATTAACTGGAAGGGTGCACCAGGTGGCGTTTTTACGTCGCCGGTGGGTGCGGTGCCCAACCCCGCCCTCACCTTTGGCAACGGCCTGTTCGTGGCGACGGGGGGCGGATATACGAACAGCAATGGCTCCATGGAAACGGTTGCGACGATTTACTCCTCTCCCGATGGTATCAATTGGACTGCACGCACGAACTTCGTCGGCGGGGGCGGCGACTTCTTTAGCAGTGTTACCTACGGCGGTGGCCAGTTCGCTGCGGCCGGGCCTACCGTTGCGTATGGAGCCGTATGTACGTCTTCGGATGGCACAAACTGGATCTCTCGTACTCCGCGCATCGGCGTTGCAACAATTGGTTTTGGCGATGGTCGTTTCGTCGGCTTCGCGGGCACCACCGTAGTGCGGTCGGGCGTGATCGGCAAGTTGGGGGCCAGCTTGTCGCCGGGCACTGGCTCCATTCAGGGCACGATCAGCGGCGTGACCGGCCAGAACTACGCGATTAAGGCGTCCACCAACCTGGCGGCTTGGGATGTGCTGACCAACGTCACGATCAACACCAACGGGTTGGCGCAGTTCAGTGACCCATCGACGGGCGTATTCAGGCAGCGCTTTTATGAGGCGCTGTTGTCGCAAGACTCGGGCACTGGGCCGTAAACTGGAACCCAATTAGGCGCGTATGAATAGTTTTCAGCGTCAACACTTCTCCTTTAACTCTGTAATCCTTGGCATCACCTTCCTGATGACCGCGTCCGCTCCGGCTCAAACCCCCTTCAACGGTTTTCCCTTCGTAGTGCCCTGTACCATTGAGTGCGAGCAGTACGACCTGGGCGGCTCCGGGGTGGCCTACAGCGTTTCCACGGGCTCGAACCTGGGAGGCAAGTATCGCACTGACGCGGTTTCCCTTTATCGCAGTTCCGACTACGGTGGGGCTGCCGGTTATTGCATCGGTTCTACTTGGCCCGGCAACTGGTTCGGGTACACCACCACGATTTGTGAGAGCGCACAGTATGTCATCGCGGTGCGGGCGCGGATCGCTTCATCCTCGTCTTCGGCCTCCACCGTTTTCCACTTCAACTGGCTCGGCGCGAACAACGTCAGTGGGCACATGACATTGCCCAATTCGACTACGGCTTGGCAAACGATCTACGCGACGACGCCGACGACGCTTTGGGCCGGCACTGGTGCGCTGCAACTGGTGATCGACTCCGGGGACGCGACCTATGGGGCAGGGTTTTTCGACTACGTCACGATTTACAAAGTGCCACCGACACCGTCGGCGGGTAGCGGATCATTCACCATAAGCAGCAGCAGTTTGTCCAGTGACACCACTGCGGCGGCGGGCCAAGCCAACGCCAACGTGATTCAAAACGCGATCAACAGTCTCGGCAGCGGCGGCGGGACGGTGACGCTGCCGGCGGGCACCTACTACCTTTGCCAGGCGAATCCACTGGAAGCACGCGCGTATATGGGGGGAGGGCCCGCGCCGCCGCCTGCGGTTGCCTTGGTGTCGTCGCAGCCTGTCGACAATTTAATTCGCACCGACTCCTACTGGGTCGGCTTTCAGTTCACGGTCGGAGGCAGTTCGCTGGTGGTGAGCAACCTGGGTCGGTGGGTGGTCAGCGGGGATGGCGGGTCGCATACGGTCGAGTTGTTCGACTCGAACGGGAACCAGCTTACCACCAGTGCTGGTCCGGGGAATTACGCCTACGTGACGGTGGGGACCTCCGGGCAGCCGACCAACCAATTTGTCTATGCGGCGTTTGCCAAGAACGCCACGTTCACGCTGCTGGCCAACACGACATACGCCCTCATGAGTTCGGAAGGCGGTGATCCCTGGTATGACATGTTCGACAACCAAATCGCGGTGAACGGCGTCGTGACGAGTCCTTGGGCGGTTTATGCGTCCGCGATGCCAGGGGCGTACACCGTTGCGGCTTACGGGGGAGGCAAATCGTACGTGCCGGTGAGTCTGCAATTTAATGGGCAGCCGGCGCAGCCCTCGGACAACTACGCGGTGTTGGTCTGCACGAACAATATCACGATACAAGGGACGAGTCCAGGCACGACCCTGGTCGCGTGCAACCGGGACACTACGATCTTCTACCTGGGCAGCGGTTATCAGGGTACGTCCCCGCCGGCGGCACCACCGAACTCGCGAGCCGTCACGAATGTCACGCTGCAAAACCTCACTTTCCAGGGGAATCCGACGATTGACTGGGCCGGGTTTTACTGCCCGACCGGGATCGTATGGGCGGACAGCTTACCGAATTGGTTCGATCCCCTCGGTTCGTTGGTGGTGTTCGGGGGTGCCTGGAACCCGACTCTGCAACTGACGAACTACTCACAGAATTTGGCCGTCCAGAACTGCACCTTTTACAATCCGTCGGATATTGGTCTCAACCTCTTGTGGGACACGGATGTTCTGGTGACCAACTGCAATTTCAGTTATTTCAACGGGATCAACCACAGCCAGTCGGCGAACTTCGGTGCCTGGTGCGGTGTCCAGGCCTTTGCGCCCTGGGTGCAAGACGTCGCACTGTTCAATAATGGGTTCAACGGCAACGCGTCGATGCAGTTGAGCACGGATTACACCGCCGACGGCCTGGTGTGGTTGAGCACCGGGGGTCAATGGATCGCCAGCGGCAACTCGATCACGAATTACGACCTGGAGGCGGTGCATTTTGACGCCGGACCTTACACGGTGGTCAGCAACAGTTACAATACCCTGAGCGCAAATAATTCGGCGTGCGCGTTGAACACTGATCAGAACTCTACGATTGCGAGCATCAGCTCCTCGGCGAGCATCAATTCGACGTACTGTTTCGTCGGAAACAACGTCGTGGGTGGAACGGAGGGGGTGCAGGACCCTGGGCAGGCCTCGATCAGCCCCTACAACCTGATCATTTCGGCGAATCAGGTCAATTTGACGACCTCGCCGGAATTCCCAGATTCGACGGGGCAGCGGACGATGGCGCACTTGATAGCCTGCGAGGGCGTGACGGTGACGGGGAACACGATCACCAACGTTAATCGCGCCATCGCGTTTCAGAACTACACGACCAGCAACCTCGCGGGCCAGGTGACGACGTTCCTGGTGTTGTGCAACGATTTCGTCAACGTGGATCACTCGTCGTTTTTCGTGCAGGATTCGGGCAACAAAATGACCAATGCCTTGTTCCAGGCGAACCGTCTGGGACACGGTTACGAGCACCATTTTGAGATGGGGTGTCCGGCCAGCAATGCACCGACGAACACCATCATCGGCAACCAGTTCTGGCCGATCGTGCTGGGGCAGCCCGGCGTGAGCGGAGCGAGCGTCGATAACGGTCTGTCTGGGAGTGTGGGGTGCGAATTCACGGTGGGCACTACCGCGTTGAACGTCACGCATATTGGCCGGTGGGTGCTGTCCGGCAACACGCAGACTCACACCCTGCAGTTTTTCACCAGTTCTTACGTGCCATGCAGTGGCTGGTCGGCGACGGTGCCGACCGCGGGGCAGCAGAGTGGGCAGTACTCGTACGGGGCGTTCCAGAGTGGCGGCACCTTCACCGGTCCAATCACCCTCTCGAGCAGTACGACCTACATCATTACGAGCACGGAATCTAACTCGACTTCCTTGTTCTCCAAACGCAAGTGGTTGAGTTGCAAGCTGTCGGTTGCGAATCACTTGCTACAATCGACCGGTATCCAAGCTGGCGGACGAGCAAAGAGTGTCAACAGGTCCA
>JAGWYX010000312.1 GCA_018969165.1 Verrucomicrobiota bacterium | reverse complement strand
CCGCGGGGCGGGAGCAGGCCTACGCCTATCTCCTGAATTCGGCGCAACCGGACGGCGGTATCTACCGGAAAGGCCTCGCCAATTACAATACCTCGGTGTCGATCATGGCGCTGCTGGCCGCCCGCCGGACCGAGTACGATCCCGTCCTGCGCAAGGCCCGCCAGTTCCTGGTGGGCTTGCAGGTGGACCTGGGGGAAACGGGCAAACTCGACACGGTGATGGACGGCGGGATTGGCTACGACCGCAAGCGTGAGCGAGCCGACATCGCCAACACCCTATTCGCCCTGGAAGCGTTGCACTACAGCAAGCGGCTGAGCGTGGATCAACCGCCGGGTGCCACCCACGACCTGGATTGGCAGGCGGCGATTCACTTCATCCAATGCTGCCAGAACTTGCCGGCCGTCAACCAGGAAAGCTGGGCTTCCGAGGATCCGCAAAACGCGGGTGGGTTCGTGTATTACCCGGGCCACAGCATGGCTGGCACCATGACCAACGCCGTGACCGGCCGGGTCGCCTTTCGCTCCTACGGCAGCGCCAGCTATGCCGGCCTGCTCAGCTATATCTACGCCGATCTCCGCCGGGATGACCCTCGCGTGATCGCCGTCTTGCATTGGCTCCGCCGCAACTACACCGTGGACGAGAATCCCGGCCTCGGCCCGCAGGGACTCTTCTATTATCTCCACACCATGACCAAAGCCCTGACGGTCGCCGGGGTCAACGAAATGCCACAGGCGGGCGGGCGGACCGTCAACTGGCGCCGCGAGGTAGCGTTCAAATTGCTCAACCTCCAACAAGCCACCGGCGCCTGGGCGAATACCAACGCCCGGTGGTGGGAGAAAGACCCGGCCCTGGTGACCTCCTACGCCCTGATCGCACTGGAGCTGATCCACCGCGGACTCTGACCCAGCCGGTCACGCTTACCAGGCACCGGCGTGCGGCAGGGCTGCGGTCGGCGGCCGCGCCGCGCGGCGCCCGTGCATGGGTCCAGTAAACGGCGCGCCGGGACGGCGCGGCCCTACCGCGTTCAGGGTCCCATTTCGTGGGCAAAAGCGGAACGAAGGTTCCCCTGAACCAACAACCGGTCGGGCGGCGCGTGTCCCAAGCATTGACGCGGCTTCCCCATTGTGACGGCGCTCCGAGACGCCATCGCACCGGATCCGGTCCAGCGCGGTGCCGAACCGTGGGGTATTCACCCGAGGGCATTTTGGGGTGTTTACCTACTTCCACCTGTAGGATTATCCCCTATAATGTCACCTATTAATACCCCAGGAGCGGCCAGCGCTCGGGGTGGTGCGCCAGCGGCGGGCCCGCGTCGCGACCGTGTCGAGTGAACTCCCGCACGGCCGGTCGCGGCGGGTTCGCCCCGGGGCACCCGGTCGGGCAAACGCCATGAGTCACACAAACGCCACTTTGGACGTACAGTCCACCGCGATCACTCCCGCGGCGGTAGCGCTCCCGATCCCTTCTTTCCCGTCCGACGCCGGTCCGTCCGGCAAGCCGGAGGACGCTACGCTGCATTCACCCGGCGGATCGGGTTTGGCATGGCCCGATCACGCAAGGGAAGCGGCGGGCGCCGACGACCGGGATCGTTCCGCCCCGTTGGACTTGTCGGACGCGGCGGCGATCGAGGAGTTGCGGCGCATCTTGGAAACTCACGGGTATTCGGAGACGGGGGTGAACCAGGCCCTGGGGCGGGAGGAAGGACGGTCCCGACTCGGAACAGACCTGCCGGTGTATTTGAGGCGATTGTCAGCCCGCACCCCATTGAATATCCTGACGAAGCTGTTCTGCCTGCACGCCCGAGTCGAGGCGGAGGAAGCCCGCGCGACGCTTGCCCCGTTGACCTTGAGCCAACTGCTGGCCGTGGGGTTGCTGGAAGTCGTTTCGCACGGAGTCCAGGCGCGCCTGGCGATTTCGCCGTGTGAGGGCCTGTGGCTGGCGCACGACTTCGCCGAGGATTCGCGGGCGCGCCTGGCCGCGGATCATGTCCTGGGAATCAGCCCGGCGACGCGGACGCTGGCGCGGCTGACGGTGCGCCGGCCGGCCGGCCGGGTTTTGGATCTCGGCGCCGGTTGCGGCATTCAGGGCCTGCTAATGGCTGGGCATTGCGAGCGGGTGACGGCGGTGGACACCAATCCGCGGGCGCTGAACTTGACTGCCTTCAATGCGCGATTGAATCGGCTGACAAACGTCGAGTGTCGGCTGGGCAATCTCTTCGCACCGGTCGCCGGGGAGCGGTTCGATCTAATCCTCTGCAATCCGC
Organism: Verrucomicrobiota bacterium; assembly: GCA_018969165.1. Classification (GTDB taxonomy): domain Bacteria; phylum Verrucomicrobiota; class Verrucomicrobiia; order Limisphaerales; family JAGWYX01; genus JAGWYX01. The sequence goes on along the minus strand of JAGWYX010000312.1, from coordinate 3,367 downwards.
CCTACGTCATTTCCCCCGAGAGCCACTACCAATTCCGGGACAGCGGCGCGCCAGGCGACCGGATTTGCGAGCAGGTGGTCCGGACGGCGCCGAGGCACTTGAACGAGGGCGGCCTTGCCTGCGTCCTTTGCAACTGGGCACACCCCGAGGCGGAGCCCTGGCATCAGCGGCTCCGTGAGTGGATCGCCGACAACGGTTGTGACAGTCTGCTCCTGCGCGGCGCCACGCAAGACCCGCTCGGGTACGCCGCCGCCTGGACGCGCACGGCCGACGCGGCCGATTATGATCAGGCCCTGAGCCGCTGGTGTGACTATTACGCGCGGCTCGGCATCCAGGCCCTGAGTGCCGGGGCCGTGATCCTGCGCCGCCGGCAAGCCGCGCACCACTGGGTGCGCACCGAAGCGCTCCCCAATGCGTTGACGGAGCCCTGCGCCGACCAGCTTGAGGCCCTCCTCCGGGCCGAAGATTTCCTTGCCGCGCATCCCGCGGAATCGGATTGGCTCGATCAGGCCTTCCTTCTCGCCGATGGCCTGCATCTGCACCAATCCCTGGTCTGCCGCGGAGGCCGATTCGTCCTGGAGTCGATGCGAGTGGAGTTCCACGACGGCCTGCGGTTCAAAGGCCTGGTGGATGCCTCGGCCTTCCGACTGCTGGCGCATTGCGACGGCCGGCGGCGGCTGGGGGAGTTGGCGGACAGGTTGAGTCGAGGCGGCGCCGCCGAGGGCCAGATCACGCGCAGCCGCGCCGTGGCACTCGTTCGCCAACTTTGCGCTCATGGATTTCTGGTGCCCGTGGAAGGCGCCGGAGCGTCCGGTACCGGCTCGCCGGGTGGCGAGCGCGAACCGGATGCGCAACGCAAACCCGCGCTGGGACACGCTCCCAGCCAAACACAGGAAGGTTCGTTATGAATGACCTGCTCCAACCCACCAGTCGTCGCACCCTGCTGCAGCGGGGCGTGCTGCTGGTGGCCGGCGCCCTGGGCCTCAAGTTGGCCGAAAAGGACGCTCGCGGTGATCCGGCAGCCATGCCCGGCCCGGAAACCACCGTTCCCGGTGGAACAATCCTCCGGTTTTACACCCGCCAGCTCCACGGCCATGTCCACGGCCAATCGCCCGGCCGCCTGCCCGTGTCCAGCGGGCGCCTCGAACATCACGCCCCGCTGCTGGCGCAACCGGATGGTCCAGCCATCGGCCGCTTCTCGGCGATTTGCTTCCATCCGGACGCGGCCGCGCGGGCGGAGCGCGATTCGACCGCGCACGTGGCGTTGCAGACCCTCGAGATCAGCGGCGACAGTCTATTCGGGATCGGTCCGGGCTTGCTCGGCACGACCTCCCCAACCACCCACGCCATCCTCGGCGGCACCGGACGATTTGCCGGAGCGCGGGGGAGTTATGTGATTCGGGAAAGCGCCCGCGCGGGCCAAACCCGGATCGAGTTTACGATCCAGTTAATGAGTTGAGTTTAACACGAAAGGTGACCTATGGCTTTTGATGCATTTCTAAAAATCGACGGGATTGACGGTGAGAGCACCGACGCCCAGCACCAGGGATGGATCGACATCCTGTCGTTTCAATGGGGGGTGGGCCGCGGCCTGAACTCTCCCACCGGCGGGGCCGCCTCCCTCTTCGGCGGCTTCGGCAACACCCAGCAGGCCAACACCGGCGGCGCCCTGGTGCCCGCCGTCCAATCGCCACCCGAGGCAGCATTCCGCTTCCTCAAGTTGGTGGATTCGGCTTCACCGCAAATTTTCCTGAAACTTGCGGATGGCGCCGCGATCAAGCAAGCGACGCTGACATGCCGGAAGGCGGGAGGCGACCAGACCTCGGCCGGGGCGCTGGCCGACTTCCTGAAGATCACGTTCTCCGACGTCCTGGTCTCCGGCTTCACCGATGGCGGACAGATCGCCACCGATCCCCAGCCCATGGAGCAGGTCAGTCTCAATTTCACCAAAATCGAGATCGACGTGGTCGGACCGCAGGGAACGCCGGTCAGCGCCAGCGCAGACCTGTTTGTCAAACACTAGGGCTGGAGCCGGCATCTGATTTCGGCAGACGCGAGGCCCGCTTGACGCGGGCCTCTTTTCATTTCACGGCTTGAAGGGCGTCCCACCAATCCGTCGCATGATCCGGCGCCTGGTTCACGGAATTCGGGAACCGGTTTGGGGCACCGGTTTTTGGTTGTCTTTCCGCCGGTTTGCCGCATGATTCCGGGGTCACCGCCAGTTCGACCGATGGGCGCCCCTCCGCCGGTTCGATCGACTCCGTTGATTCTCGCCAGACCCGTCATGGACCCGGACCTCGAGCGATGGGCCGTCACGCGCCAGCAAGGACGCCGGCGGTATGTGCTGCTGGCCGGCGGCCCCTGGAGCGGAGTGATGTTTGGCGTCATGACGTTCTGGCTCAATCGTCCGCGCGGCCAACCCCTGACACCCGGTTGGATCGCGTTCAACGCCTTTGTCTGGGCGCTGGGGGGGTACGCCTTCGGCCGGATGATGTGGTACCTCAACGAGCGCCGCTATCGCAAGGCGGTGGACCTGGAAAGACGCCCGCCACCGATCGCGACCTCGAACTCGACTCCGCCCGAACGGTGACCGGCCGGCGGCGCGGACGCCACTGCTCGAGCGGAGTTCCGCCTTCAGGCGGGGCCGGATGGGCGCGCTTCACGCCAGGATATCGTCCACCACCCGGCCATAGACATCCGTTAACCGATAATCGCGACCGCTGTAGCGGTAAGTCAGTTTCTCGTGATCGATTCCCATGAGATGGAGGATCGTCGCGTGCAGATCGTGCACGTGGACCTTGTTCTCGACGGCGTGCCAGCCGAATTCATCCGTCGCGCCGTAGGCCAGCCCGCCCTTGACGCCCCCGCCGGCCAGCCACATCGAGAATCCGAACGGATGATGCTCGCGCCCGTCGGTGCCCTCAGCCGTCGGTGTGCGGCCGAATTCACCGCCCCATAACACCAGGGTATCGTCGAGCAAACCGCGCGCCTTCAGATCCCGCAACAGGCCGGCGATCGGTTTGTCCACGGCGGCGCAATTGTTGGGCAGCTCGGCGCGCAGTCCACTGTGTTGGTCCCAGAGCTGGCAACTCTTTCGCTTCGCGGTCTGCGTATGATACACCTGGACCATCCGCACGCCCCGTTCGAGCAGGCGCCTTGCCATCAGGCATTGCTTGCCAAAGGTCTCGGTGACCGGTTCGTCCAGTCCGTAAAGCTGCTTGGTCTCGGCGGATTCACCGGCGATGTCGAACGCCGCGGGCGCCTCGCGCTGCATCCGGAACGCCAGCTCGAACGAGGCAATCCGCGCGCTCAACCGGCTGTCCTCCTCGCGCTCGGCCGCATGCAATTGGTCGAGCGCTTCCAACTC
>JAGWYX010000311.1 GCA_018969165.1 Verrucomicrobiota bacterium | reverse complement strand
CCGTCGGTTTTTACGCGGTGAGCCCGCCGCCGCGCGATTGGGACGCGCAACGGGTGAACAGTTATCTGGAGGAATACAACCGGTACCTGCTGCAAATCCTCACCCTGCACGAGGCCTACCCGGGGCATTACGTCCAACTCGAATACGCCAATCGCTGTCCGTCTTTGATCCGCCGGGTGCTGGACTCCGGGCCGTTTGTCGAGGGCTGGGCGGTTTACACCGAGCAGATGATGCTGGACCAGGGATACGGGGGAGGCGACCTGGCTTTGCGGCTGTCGCAACTCAAGTTCTATCTGCGGGCGGTGGCCAACGCCATTCTCGATCACCGGATGCACTGCGACGGCATGACGGAGGCCGAGGCGATGAAGTTGATGGTGGACGAGTGTTTTCAGTCCGAAGGCGAGGCGCGCCTGAAGGTCATCCGGGCCGAGCAGAGTTCGTGTCAACTGTCCACCTATTTCGTCGGTCGGATGGCGATCTACCGGCTGCGGCAACGGGTCGCGCGCGAGTTAGGCGACCGGTTCGATCTGGAACGGTTCCACGAGGCGGTGCTGGCTAACGGCTCAGTGTCGGTGAAATACCTGCCCGAGCTGGTGCATGCGCGGCTGTATCGGCCCCGGTAAATGGCGGCCAGACACTTCAGGAACCGGCCCACAGTAGGGCCGAGCTGCCACTCGGCGGTGCGTCGAAGGGGACGCAGGCTGGAGCCTGCGGCTACGGAGGACCGACGTCGCCGCACCGCCGGCCTCCCGAGATTCCCGTCGCGTCGCCTGCGCCCGGCTTGGGTGGCGGGTATGGCCGCGCTGCTCCTGACGGTCCGACTGGCCGGACAAGGCTCGTTGGCAGACTACGAGCGAGCAAATCACCTGCGGGAGATCACCGCGAACAAGGTCTTCAATACCGCCGTTCACGCCCACTGGTTCGCGCGCAATACGCGGTTCTGGTACCGAAACGACCTGGCCGATGACCGACGTGAATTCATCGAAGTGGACGCCGCGACGGGCCTGCGGCGGCCCGCATTCGACCACGCCCGCCTGGCCCGGGTGCTCTCCCGCGCGATCGGCGGCGAGGTGGCCGCCGACAAATTGCCGATCGACCGGCTCGAATTCCAGGGCGACGGCGCGGTGCGGTTGCTTGACGGCAAGGGCAAGGTCTGGCGTTGCGACCTGTCGAGTTACGACCTGCGCGAGGAAGCGGCGGCGTCGGTTTCGACCCGGCCGCCTGAGCTGGTGCCGCGGCCGAGTGCCACGACCGGCGCGGAGACTTCGCTCACGTTTATCAATCGCACTCGGGCGGAGGCGCGACTGTATTGGATCGATCCGCAAGGCCAGCGTCGCAGTTATGGCGCGCTGCGTGCCGGGGCCGAGCGCTCGCAGCACACATTCGCCGGACACGTGTGGCTGGCGACGGATCCGGCGGGACGAATTCTGGGTGTCTTCGAGGCCGGCGACGAACCGGGTACCGCGGTGATTGACGAGCGACCACCCAACGATCCCTCCGGCGTGCGTCAAGGCCGGCCGCGGCGCGCCGCCGGTTCCGATTCGCCCGACGGCCATTGGCAGGCCTTCTTCAAGGAGCATAATCTCCAAATGCGCGACCTCGAGACGGGCGAGGAATTCTCGTTGAGCAGCGATGGGACGGCGGACGACGAATACGGCGGCCGGGTTTACTGGGCACCCGACTCGAAGCAGGTGGTGGCCGTGCGGACCCGCAAGGGCGAGGATCGCCGGGTCTATTACGTCGAGTCGTCGCCCAAGGACCAGCTCCAGCCCAAACTGCATTCGTATTTCTACCTCAAGCCGGGCGACCGCATCCCGTCGCCCAAACCGCAGTTGTTCGATGTCGTCGCCCGCAAACACCTCGCGCTGAGCGACGCCTTGTTCCCCAACCCCTGGAGTGTCACCGAGGCGCACTGGGAACCGGATTCGCGACGGTTCCTGTTCCTCTACAATCAGCGGGGGCACCAGGTCCTGCGGTTGATCGCCGTGGACGCCGCCACCGGCGCCACCCGCGCGCTCATCGACGAGCACAGCCCGACCTTCATCGATTATGCCGACAAATATTTTCTCCGGTATCTCGACGCCACCCACGAGGTCATCTGGATGTCCGAACGCGACGGCTGGAACCACCTCTACCTCTACGACACCGAGACCGGTCGGGTGAAAAACCAGATCACCCACGGCGCGTGGGTCGTGCGCGGGGTGGACACCGTGGACGCGGACAAGCGGCAAATCGGGTTCCAGGCGGGCGGCATTGTGCCCAACCAGGATCCGTATTACGTCCATTACTGCCGCGTCAATTTCGACGGGACCGGGCTGACGGTCCTCACCGCGAGCGACGGCACGCACACGGTCGAGTTCTCGCCGGATCGGCGCTTCCTGATCGACACCTGGTCGCGGGTCGATTCGCCGCCGGTGACGGAGCTGCGGCGCGCCGACGACGGCCAATGGGTTTGCGAACTGGAGCGGGCCGACTGGGCCGCGTTGCTCAAGACCGGCTGGAAGGTGCCCGAGCGGTTCGTCGCCAAAGGCCGGGACGGCACGACCGACATTTTCGGCGTGATTTTCCGGCCGACGAATTTCGATCCGGCGAAAAAGTACCCGGTGATCGAGGACATTTATGCCGGGCCGCAGGATTCATTTGTCCCAAAGGCGTTTCGGGCCTTCTACGCGCCGCAGGCCCTGGCCGAGCTGGGATTCGTCGTGGTGCAGATCGACGGGATGGGCACGTCGAATCGGTCCAAGAAATTCCATGACGTGTGCTGGAAGAATCTCGGCGACGCCGGGTTCCCGGACCGGATTCTCTGGATCCAGGCGGCCGCGGCGCGGTATCCGTATCTGGATTTGAAGCGCGTGGGGATTTACGGCGGGTCCGCAGGCGGCCAGAGCGCGCTGCGGGCGCTGCTGGCGCACGCGGATTTTTACAAGGTGGCGGTTGCCGACTGCGGCTGCCATGACAATCGCATGGACAAAATCTGGTGGAACGAGCTGTGGATGGGCTGGCCGGTCGGGCCCGAGTATGCCCAGCAATCCAACGTCACGCAGGCCCACAATCTCCAGGGCAAACTGCTGTTGATGGTTGGCGAGATGGACGAGAATGTGGACCCGGCCTCGACGATGCAGGTGGTCAATGCGCTGATCCAGGCGGACAAGGATTTCGAGATGTTGGTGATTCCGGGGACCGGTCATGGTTCGGCGGAAACGCCGTATGGCCGGCGACGCCGGCAGGATTTCTTTGTCCGGAACCTGCTGGGAGTCGAACCGCGATGGAAACCGTAGGTGGTCGAGGAACCCTGGACCGGCTGCTGACCGGGCGGGACTCAAGACCACGAATGAACACGAATGATGAGGCCCAAATCGATTAGATGGCGTGGTGATCGGTCAGAACATGAATCGTGACCTGGAACAGAGGCGCCTCCTCTCCCGCCCTTCGGGCACCCTCTCCTCCGCTGCCGGCGGAGGAGAGGGAAATTCATCCCGACGGCGCCAATCTTTAATGCCCTCAACAATTGCTCGTTCACGTCGGGAATGTCAGCGAGATGCGCAACACTCCGGGCACGCACGAGGATTACTCCCACTCCTCCGCTGGCAGCGGAGGAGAGGGCCGGGGAGAGGAGGCGTCCTGCGTCGGTGGGTTCATGGGAAGCGTCCATTCGCGATGTCGCATCAATTGGGACCAGAAATGGGAAGGGGTCGGAGCCGGCGCGACAGCGTCTGGGAGTGCGGCGGCCCTCCGCCGCTTTGCCTGGGGACCAACCGCGCCACAAAGCGCCAGTGGACTGACGTCCGCTGCTACCCGGTTCATCGAGAGGCAGCGTCCGAGGGATGGCGCTCACGTGCGCGGATTCATGGTCACGGAGGTTTGAGGCGACGCGACTCCGGGGTTGATGGCCGACATCCTTCCTACCCATGAACCCATCATCAAAGGTGGCCGGGACTATTGCGGCCGGGGCCGAGCCGGCGCGTCATCCGCGCGGGCTGTACACCCTGTTCTTCACCGAGATGTGGGAGCGGTTCAGTTACTACGGCATGCGCGCCTTGCTGGTGCTGTTCATGGTGGACGCCGTCGGCAAGGGAGGGATGGGACTGGATGACAAGGTGGCGACGTCGATTTATGGCCTTTACACCGCCGGGGTGTATCTGGCGGCGCTGCCGGGTGGCTGGGTGGCCGACCGGCTACTGGGCGCGCAACGGTCGATCTGGTACGGCGGCCTGCTGATCGCGGCCGGTCATTTCACCCTGGCGATTCCGCGGGTCGAGGCGTTCTACCTGGGGTTGATGCTGCTGGTGATCGGGACCGGCCTGCTGAAACCGAACATCAGCGCGATCGTGGGTGAGCTGTATCCGGAAGGCGGGGCGCGGAGGGACGCCGGGTTCACGATTTTCTACATGGGGATCAACCTGGGCGCGGCGATCGGGCCGCTGATCTGCAGCACGCTGGGGGAGAAAATCAATTGGCACTACGGATTTGCGGCGGCGGGAGTCGGCATGGTCCTGGGGCTGATCCAATATCGTCTCACGGCGCGGCACCTCGGTGAGGCGGGGTTGCGTCCGGGAAACCAGCGGGCCTTGAGTCGAGTCAACCGCCTGGCCTTCGGCGGAGCCATGGCGGCCCTGGTGCTCGCAGTCGGGTTGGGTTTGACGGGGCGGCTGCGAATCAATCCCGTCTGGCTGGCGCAACGAACCACCACGGTGATCGTGTCCGTCGCGGTGCTCTATTTCGTCGCCGTCCTGGGGTTGGGAAAACTCGAAAGTGCCGAGAAGAAGCGGGTGATCGTGATCTTCCTTCTCTTTGTGAGCGCCGCGATTTTCTGGGCCGGGTTCGAGCAGGCGGGTTCGTCCTTGAACCTGTTCGCCGAGCGCCACACCGAGCGGACCATTGGACGGCTGCACTACGAGGTGCCGGCCGGTTGGTTGCAGTCGCTGAACCCGCTCTTCATCATCACCCTGGCACCCGTGGTGGCGGCCACGTGGGTGCGCTTGGCGCGCCGCCGGTTGAACCCGTCGGTGCCGGTGAAATTCGGCTTGGGCCTGGTGCTGCTGGCGTTGGGGTTTCTGGTCATGAGCGGGGCGGCGTTGCGCGTGGTGGCCGGCCACAAGGCCTGGCCAACGTGGCTCATGTCCACCTACCTGCTCCACACCATCGGTGAACTCTGTCTGAGTCCAGTGGGGCTGAGCTCGGTGACCAAGCTGGCCCCGCGACGGTTGGTGGGGCAGATGATGGGCACGTGGTTCCTGGGCGCGTCCCTCGGCAACCTCATCGCCGGCCTGGTGGCCGGCGAGTTCAAACCGGACACCCTGGATCAGATGCCGACGCAATTTCTGCAGATCGTCTGGATGCCGCTGGCCGCGGGCGTGCTGTTGATCGTGCTGGCGCGCCCGATCAAGAAGTTGATGGCGGGCGTGGAGTGAAGACGTTGCGCCAGATTCCTTGAACCCGAGAACGCCATGCGGCCAGATCAAGTTTCGATCCCCCTTCGTTTTCCTTCGTCTGGGGCATCATGGAAGCTATGAGCTGGTTGATGCAAAGCCCTCGTTGGCGCTCACGGAAGCACTGGGGCCACGCATTGGGACACCTCCTCTCCCGCCCTTCGGGCACCCTCTCCTCCGCTGGCAGCGGAGGAGAGGGCCGAG
>JAGWYX010000310.1 GCA_018969165.1 Verrucomicrobiota bacterium | reverse complement strand
ACCTGGAACGCGATGTGCGCCGCCTGCCACAATACCGGTCTGCGGAAGAATTACAATGCCGCCGCCGATACGTATGCAACGATCATGGCCGAGCGGGGCGTCGGGTGCGAGGCCTGTCACGGGCCCATGGCGGCGCACGTCGCCTGGCAACGAGACCATCCGCCAAGCGCGGCCTCGCCAACCTCCTCCGGCCGGGCGGCCGCCTCCCAGCGCGCCCCGACCGCACCCGCGTACAGCCGATTGACGGTCGCGCGGCCGGCACCAGGGCAGACGGCGGCCTCGATGGACCCGACGCTGCATCCGTTGAGTCGTGATCAAATGCTCGATACCTGTGGCGCCTGCCATGCCCGCCGGGCGGAGTTGACCGGGGGTTTTGTCCCCGGCGACCGCTTTCTCGATCATTACTCGCTCGTCATCCCGGACGAGACCGACGTCTTTTATGCCGACGGCCGCGTGCGAGCGGAGGATTACGAGTTCACCTCCTTTCTCGGCAGCCGGATGTGCGCGGCGGGCGTGCGCTGCGTTGACTGTCACGAGCCGCACTCGGGCAAGATCCGCGCGGCCGGCAACGCGCTCTGCTTGCAGTGTCACCAGGGGCAAATGCCGGCGGCGCCAAGGATTGACCCGGCAGCGCACAGCCATCATGCCCTCGACAAACCAGGCGGTCGCTGTGTCGATTGCCACATGCCGCCGACGGTTTACATGCAGCGGCACCCCCGGCGCGACCACGGCTTCACCATCCCGGACCCGGTGTTGACGCGCGAGTTCGGAATCCCGAACGCCTGCAACGGCTGTCATGTGGACCGGGCGACCGCTTGGGCCCTGGCCGCCGTCGAGCGCTGGTACGGCGCGAAGATGAACCGCCCCAGCCGGTCCCGCGCGCAAGTGGTCGCCGGCGCGCGGCTTGGCCAGGCCACCGCCGTGGCGCCGTTGCTCGACATGCTGCGCGGTGAGAAGATCGCCCTCTGGCGCGCCGTGGCCGCGGGGTTGCTCAAGCGTTGGGTGGCGGAAAGCAACGTGGTGAGCGCCCTGTCCGTCAGCGCGGCGGATTCAGACCCCCTGGTCCGCGCCCAAACGGCGCGCGCCTGGGAAACCCTCGCGCGTGCGGACGCCGGTGTCGCTCACGCCACGCTGGGCGGCCTGTTGCGGGACCCGGTGCGCGCCGTGCGGGTCGAGGCGGCCTGGGGCCTGCGCACGACGCTGGATACAAACGCGGTCGCCGGAGTCGATCTGCGGCGTTTTCTAGAAACCAATCTCGACGAGCCGAACGGCGCCTTCCAGCAGGGCGTGTTCGCCCTGGACCGCGGCGAGGCGGACTTGGCGCTGGCTTGGTTCCGGCGCGCGGTGGATTGGGACGGCGGTTCGGCGCCGCTCCGCCAGGCGCTGGCGGTCGGTTTGAGCTTGCGCGGCGACATCCATGGCGCCGTGGGCGAGTTGGAAACCGCCTGCCGCCTGGCGCCCCGCGACGCCGAATACCCTTTCAAGCTCGGGCTGGCACTCAATGAGGCCGGCCGACTGGATGCCGCCGTCCGCGCGCTCGAACAGGCCGTGAAACTCGATCCGGGATTGGCCCAGGGGTGGTACAATCTCGGGCTGGGTTATTCGGCTCAGCAACAACCGGAACGCGCATGGGAGGCCCTGGTCCGCGCTGAGTCGCTGGACTCGAGCTCGCCGGAAATCCCGTACGCCCGCGCCACGGTCCTGGCCCGGTTGGGCCGGGTAAGCGAGGCCAGGGCGGCGGCGCAGCGGGCGCTGGAATTGCGGCCGGACTTCGGCGCGGCGGCGAACCTGCTGCAAGCGCTGGCGCCCCATCCGGGCCGTTGATTCATTTGCCCAGCCAGCGCGGGAGGAACGTAGTCAGCGGGGGTAGATAGGTGATGAGCAAGACGCCGGCCAGCAGCAGACCTTGCAGCGGCAGGACGGCCCGCGAGACCTGCAGGACCGGTTGATTGAACCGGTAGGAGGCCAGGAAGATGTTCAGACCCACCGTCGGCGTCAGCAAGCCCAGTTCCATGTTGGCCAGAAAAATGATGCCCAGGTGGATCGGGTCAATCCCATAGGCGATCCCCAGCGGCACGAGCAGCGGCACCACGACCACCACGGCCGAATACATGTCCATCATGCACCCCACCACCAGCAGGCACAGGTTCAACGCAAGCAGAAACACAAACTTCGACTTCACCGCCGCCGTCACCCAGCCGACGGCCCGCGTCGGCACCTGGGCGTCCACCAGGTAATTGGTGAGACCCAGCGCCACTCCCAGGATCAACAGCACGCCGCCGACCAGCAGGCCGCATTCGCTGGCCACTCGCGGAATGTCCCGGACCCGTTTGAAGTCCCGATACACGAACGTCTCGATGGCAAAGGCATAGAGGGCGGTGACGGCCGCCGCCTCGACCGGCGTGGCGAAGCCGCCGAACAAAGCCACCAGCGCCACCACCGGCACCAGCAACTCCCACTTGGCCACCCAGATCGCCCGACTGGCGCGCACCGCTTCGCAGGCATTCGCGCGCGGCCCTTGCTTCCGACCCAGCCAAACGCCCAACCCGGCAAACATCGCCACCAGCAACAGCCCCGGACCCAGCCCGCCGAGAAACATCTTTTCCATCGTCACGCCGCCGGTCTGGGTCTGGTTACTGGCCACAATGGCATAGAGGATCAGCGGCAGCGACGGCGGAAACAACAACCCCAATCCTCCAGAACCGGTGATCAAGCCCAGGGTGGTCCGCTCCGGATAACCCGCCCCGAGCAGCACCGGCATGAGCAGGCCGCCCAGGGCCAGGATCGTGACGCCGGAGGCGCCGGTGAACGAGGTGAAAAACGCGCAGGCCACCACCGCGACGATTGCCGGCCCGCCGCGCAACCGCCCAAGCAACGCTTGGAAGACCCCGACCAGGCGGTGGGAGGCGCCGCCTTCGGCCAGGAAGTAACCGGCCAGCGTGAACAAGGGCACCGTCGGCAACGTCGGGTTCGTCACCATCGAGTAGTGGGTCAGCGAGATCGAGGCGATGGGCAAGTCCTCGCCCCAAAACAGAATCAGCGCCGCCCCACCCAGCATCACGAAGATGGGCGCCCCGAGCACCACCGCCACCAGCAGGATGCCCAGGGCTGGCACTACAAGCTTGTCCGGCGCAAGCGGCGGGTGAAATCCGAGCCCGAGTAACCCGCCCGTGACGAGCAAGGCCAGCAGCCGGCCGCGCGCGCCTGCCGCCGCGCGCCAGACCAATCGCCAGGCGATGGTGCCGAGCCCGAGCGGCATGACGGATTGGATGACCCAAACCGGGATGCCGTAAGCCAGGGTCTTGCCTCCCGCGCGCTCCGACTGCACCAACTGCACCGCTGCCACGCAAAGAAAAACTGAAACGGCCGCCCCAACCGACCCGCTGAAACCGCGGCCCAGCGCCTGCCAGCGCCCTTCGAGGGAGCGGGTCAAGGTCGAGAGCGCCAGCAACCGGCCTTCTCGCGCGGCCAACATTCCCCCCAGCAGCCCGATCACCAGCGTCAAATGCTGCTCGAAGGCGCCGGCGCCGCTCAAGCCGGTTTGGAAAAGCCTGCGCAGGACAATCTCACTTAGTGGCAGCAGCACCAGCGCGGCCAGCGCCAGCGAAATCACCACGTCCTCCCCGTTACGAACCCAAGGCCGCCAACCCGCGATCGCCGCCGCGACCTGGCCCTCTGTCCGAGTCTCCCTGGACGGCGAGCCGCTCATTTCCGGGGTTGCCCTGGCGCGGCGCGGTAGGCGGTCAGTGCTTTGACGACCTCGTCGAAGATGTCGGCCGGGACAATCGTGCCGCGGATTCTCGGATAAATGGCTTCCACCTCGCGGCGCCACTCGACCTCGGCCTCGGCGGGCAGGGGATGGACCTTCAGCCCGCGTTTGCGCATGGCCTCGATCGATTCGACGCTCTCGCGTCGGCCGTCGGCCTTGATCAACCGGCCGGTCTCGACCGCCGCCGCGCGCAGGGCCTTTCGTTGTTCCGGCGGGACGGCTTCCCAGGTCTTCCGGTGCACGACGCCGGCGCCCACCAGCGGGGCCCAGGCCAAGTCGAGCATGTGGGGCGCGACGCTGTCCACCTGGCCGGCCAGGGCAATCGTCGGAGGCAGCGGGACGGCATTGATCAGGCCGGTTTGCAGACTCGGCAGGATGTCCAGCGTCTCGAGCGGCACCGGGTTGCAGCCGACCGAGCGGTAGATGTCCACCTCGGCGGCGCTGCCGGCCCAGACGAAGAGCTTGGTCTGCTTGAGATCTTGCGGCGTGATCACGGGCTGTTTGCTGAAGAACCGCAACCAGCCGGTATCGCACCAGAACAGGACGATAAAGCCCTTTTCCTCGATGCGCCTTTCGAGCAGCGGCTGCAATCGTTCCCCGATGTGATCCAGTTCCTCGAGCGACCGGAACATCATGGGCAAATGCTGCAGCCCGGTCACCGCCGGCTCGATCTCGGCCAAGCCCACGCCCGTCAGCAGCCCGGCATGCAATTGCCCCAGCCGCATGCGCCGGACCATGTCGGCCTCGCTCCCCATCGTGCCGTCGGGATAAATGGTCAAGAGCATCGCTCCTTGCGAAATCTCCCGCCAGCGTTCGCCCATGACCTGAAGATGTTTGTAGTAGGACGAGCCTTTCGGGGCCAACGTGCCGAGGCGCACTCGCGCGGGGCTGCTGGCGCCCTGGGCAACGTTGATCCAGGCCCACGCTCCGCCCAGCCCCAGGCCCAGGCCGGCGGCGAGGAACTCGCGGCGAGTCGATCGGCTTATTGGCATAAGATTCTCTCCCGAACGCGCCTGGTCAGTTCTCGAGCAGGAACAAATCGGCTTTTCGCGACAACAGCCAGCGGGCCCGGCGTTGCATGACCAGGTTGGCCAGCCGGGTGGACGGGTGGCCGTCGGGCTGGATCGCCAGCGCCCGGTGCAACAGCGACTCGAACTCCTTCACGTCCTGCCGCTTCACCGCCACCGCTTCGGCCAGCGCCACCAACGGTCCAGCGTCCTGGCCGCCGCTCAGCGCCATCGCTCGCTCGAAGTGTTGCCGGGCCCGCGCGACGGGGTCGCCAGCCGCGCCCGCCCGCGTCATTTCGTAAGCGATCAGGAAGCTGTGGATCGCGCCGCGGCTGTAGCTTTCATCCAACTCCAAGGCACGATCGATCAGGGCCTCGACCGCCGGAAGTTGTCCCACCAGGCCGGGGTCATCCTTGGCCAGGGAAATGGCCGCGGCCCACGCCGTGGCCGTCCAATAGAGAAGTGGCACGTCGGTCTTGCGCGTGGCGCGCACGGCGGGCCGGGGGGAACGGACCAAGGCCGCAGCCAGTCCGCGGTGCCGGAGGTCCAGGCCGCGCAATCCGTAATCCCGAGCGCGCAAGTAAAGTCGCCTGGCCCGCGCCCGCAGGGCCTCGGCGGCGGCCACATCGCGCGCTTCCAACTCGTCCGCGTCCTCCTGCACGAAGGCGAAGGCGTATTGGGTGAAGCCGGTCGCCGCGGCGGTGAGCAGGCCCAGGTGCTCCGGGTTCTCGCTGAGCAGACTCTCCAGGAGCTTCAGGCTGAACGGGGCGGCGGCCTTGATCAACTCCGGATCGTCATCGCTGGCGTAGGTCGTGCCGGTGCGCGCGACCGCGTCGGCAACCTGGTTAAGGGCATAGCG
>JAGWYX010000309.1 GCA_018969165.1 Verrucomicrobiota bacterium | reverse complement strand
GACGCCAAAACTTGGCCTCACGACAACAGGTTTAGGAACCCACGTAGAAGCGCTCGCCATTGCCGCCCAGTATGGCTGCCTGCTCCGAGGCGGAAAACCGGCGGACATAATCCATCACCAGGCCCAGCGTCGTCTCGTAGCTCGCCGAGAGGGTGCATACGGGCCAGTCCGAGCCGATCATGAGCCGGCGGGCGCCAAAGGCCTCGATCACCACGTCGAGATAGCAATCGAAGTCCGCCGGTCGCCATTGATGCCAAGCCGCCTCCGTCACCAGGCCCGAAAGCTTGCACCAGACGTTCTGGCACCGCGCCAGGGCCCTGAGGTCCGACGCCCACGGCTCCAGTCCGTGTTCGCGAATGGCCGGCTTGCCGATATGGTCCAGCACGAAGGGTTGTGCTTGGAATTCCCGCACCAGTCGGAGGGCGACCGGCAGGTGGCGTGGGAACACCAGCAGGTCGTAAGCGAGGCCAAAGGCTTGCAGCCGCGCGATCCCGCGCCGGAAGTCGGTCCCGAGCATGAACTCTCCATCCGGTTCGTCCTGGACGACATGCCGGACGCCCACAAGCTTCGGGTGCGCGGTGTATCGCTCCAATTGCTCCGGCAGCGCCGGCGAACGCAAGTCCACCCAGCCGACAACCCCTTTGATGAACGAATGCCGCTCGGCCAATTCGAGCAGCCACTCCGTTTCCACCAGGCTCTGGCGCGCCTGCACGGCGATGCTGCCGTCGAAGCCGACTGTGTCCAGCAAAGGCTTGAGGTCGTCCGGTGAAAAGTCCCGCCGGAGTCCCTGCATGGCGTCGGTCATCCACGGATACTGGGCGGGGTCATACCGCCAGAAATGTTGATGGGCGTCCAGGCGCATGGTCACTCGGTTACCAGGTGCAGGGCCACGATCACCAGAATCCCGCCCGCCACCAGCGTGGCACCGGCCACCAACAGGGACTCCGCGTGGGCCCGCAGCGTGGCGAACGTCTCGAGCGCCGCCCGTCGAAATTCCGGATCAGCGCGCCAGGTGCGCTCCACGATCGCGCACCCGCCGACCAAGGCCGCAAGGGGCATCGCGATGAGGCAGACATAGAGCCCAAGCACCAAGTGGTGGCTGAACCACTCGACCAGGCGTCCGGTCTGCGCCAGCGGTTGCACTTCGCGCAGGAAGAGCGCGGCCATGAACAGCACGGCGGGCAGGACCAGGAGCCACTCGACGGCAGCCAGGGAGCGTTTGAGGGATTTCACAGTTACTTTGTATCACAAAGTATCCGCCCTGTCAACTTCGGTTCCACCCTGCTTTGGAGCGGTCTTCTCCTCCTTCATCCATTGGCACCAGGAACCCGAACGGGTCGGATTATGGAAAACGCGAGCAAACTCAGACTCCCGCGCGCTGCATGCGGCCGGGGACGGTTGCGCGCCGGGCAGGCTCGGTGGAGGTTTCGCGCCACCAGTCGATCAGGCGTTGGCGGGCCTCGTCCAGCAGGGCCGGCGGCTGCGGCCATTGCTCAAGAATGATCGAGCCGGTGTAATGGCGTCGCCACAGCCGCTTCAGGAAACCCCGAATGCCGGCAGGATCCACTCCCGCCGGTCCGGTGAACAGGGGGAGGTGGCTGTCATAGTCGCCCCAATTCTCGTGCAAGTGCACATGGATGATTGGCACCCGGGCGTCGAGTTGATCGACATAGTCGAGATAATCGTTACGGGTCGATGGGCACAAGTTGGCGTGCCCCAGGTCCAGGCACATGCCGACGTGACCGATGGGCACCGAGTCGAGGTCGCGCAGTTCGGCGAACAGTCGATTGAGGTCCTGTGGAGTGGTCAGCGGCGTATTCTCGATCGCAAGGTCCACCCCCTCATCCGACGAGCGGTCGAGCAACCAGGTGATCGCCTGCACGTAGGCCGCCACGCCTTCCGTGACCGACAGGTGAATATTCAGCAGGACGGCCCCGAGGTCTTTGGCCAGGCGAAGGTCTTCCAGCAGCAGCCGACGGGCTGGCGGTTCGAGCGGTTGGGCCTGGCAACGGGCGTGCACCGAGAGCCGCACGCCCCGTGCCTGCGCCACTTCCCGGATGGCGTGACGCTGGGCCGCGCTCAAGTCTGACGCCTCCCAGCCGCGCCCGTCCGGTTTCTTGTCGGGGAACCACTCGAAGGCGTCGAAGCCGCGGGCCAGGGCGTAATCGAACGGTTGGGTGGGTGTGAGGGCGGAGAACGCCGTCTGGTTGCCGATGGGGATGGCACGTGGTTTATGCATGGTCGAGGCCGACCTGAGGCCGGGTTTGGACGAGGTAATATTCGCCTTTGGCGCAGACTCCTTCCAGATCTTGCGGCGCGCCCAGCAGGCCTTCCACGGTGACTCCCAGCCGGGCGATGGTTCCGAGCATTGGGTCGCGGAAGGCTTCGTCCCAAACCAACGGTTCCTCCGAATAATCCAGCAGCACCGAACGTGGCGCGGGCAGGAAGACACTGTCATACAGCCCGGCGCCGGCGTAGCCGGGCAAGTCCTCGCCGTTGGAGTCGGAACGGAACACCAGGCCGCCGCCGAATTGACCGAGGCTCTTGCCGGGAAAGGCGGTGAGGTGGCGCCTTCCGGTGGCTTTGTTCCAGACGAATCCCAGCGCGCGGCCGGGGTAGTTGCCCACCAGCGTCTCGCCCAACCCGCAGACCAACTCGGCGTAGAGTTCCTCGGGGTTACCGGTCGCCGGATTGACCGTGTGGACCACGAACGCGTACTCCGCTTCCACCACCGGCTGGAGCAACACCGCCATGAACAGGTCCGCATCGGCCACGCCCATTTTCCGGCGGCTGAGCCAGGCGCGTTCGTTCCATTTGGAGGCCCAGACCTGCTTCAGACAGCGCCAGACCTCGTTCCAGTCGCCCGGCCAGTCGATGGCGGCCGCCTTCATGGCCTGCTGCAATTCGACCCGCAGTGACTCCGGGGCGACCAGCGCTTGAACCGCCTCGCGCAAGGCGGTGCAGGCTTTGGCTCCGTCGCTCTCGACCTGGCGCGTCAGCGCGGCGTAGCGGCGCGCGTGTGGATCGTTCTCGGCGATCGCCAACACCTTTTCAAACACCCCAAACGGCACGGCCACCGCGGGCGGTTGGCGAATCCAGTCGGGCAATCGGCCGCGAAGGCCGGCCTGGAGGCGGGACTTGGCGCCCACCGTCTGTGTGCTGAACGCTTCCACCCCGAGAGCGTACCGAGTGAAACGCGGGCGGGTGGTGGCCGGCCGTTTGCGCGGCGCCACCGGTTTGGTTGGCGTCGCGGCCGGCGCCGCTTTTTCAAACACCACATCACCGGCGGCAGTCACATGGAGTTCGAGGTATTGGCCGCGGAGGGATCGCAACTGCTGCAGCAAATCCGGATCGTGGCAGGACGCGAAGAGCAGGTTCGCGTTGCGCGCCCGCACCGCGACATGCGACACCAGGTCGGTCACATCCGGAGCGATGACGGCTGCCACGCCTTCGGGGATTTCCTCGTCGCCGGCGACTTGTTGGGCCACGACCACGGTTGGCCGGGCGAGGGAGCGCCCTTGCAAGGAACGGAGGGCCTCGACGACCTCGACCGTGCCGGCGCCACGTCCGCGGCTGATGACCTGCCAGGCGCCGAGCCGGGCGGCCTGGCGCAGGCGCGGTTCGAGTTGGTGCAAGAGCAGTGACAAAATGAAGCCCAGGCTGCTGCCGCGCACGACCTCCTCGCTGAACAGGACAACGGCCCAGGTATCCGCGCCGAAACCCTGCCCCAGAAATTCCGCTTTGGGCTGGAGCAATTGATAGAAGCGATCGATCCAATCGCTCAACGCCCGGCCGATGCGGTCGGTCACCGACTTGGCGTGCAGCGACCAATCCGCGCCGAAGCGCGGCAGGCAACGCAGGCGTTCCCAGTGCCGCATGCAAGCCCCCAGTTCTGGATCTTCGAACGACAGGGCGGCATTCTCCAGCACCCACGCAATCAGGTCCACCAGTTCATCACCGCCGCGGTGGGGCTGGAGGTGACGCTCGACCAGCACTCGCAGCCGCTGCTCCAAAGCCAGGTCCAGATACAACAGGTCGCGCAACCGGGGGGTGCGGCTCAGGAGGTTGGACAGCCGATGGCGCAGTTCCGTGATCTGCGCCACCAGCGGCACCAGGGCCTCCGGCGGGTCGTTCCGGTGCTCCCACACGCTGCCCAGCAACTGCTGCGCCCCGCCGTCCAGCACGTCCCGCGCGCAGTTGGCCGCGGTCTCGAAGTCCGTCCCGGCGTGGACGGCCTTGAGCGTTTTGAAGAAATTCTCGAAGTCGTGGATCAATCCGTCTTTGAGGTGGGGGACAAAGTCCGGAGGCGTGCGAATGGGTCGTTCGAAATGCTCGAGGCGCTGTCGTGTGACGCCGCCGGCCTGGAGCCACTCATAGAACCGCTCGCGGTTGCCGTGGCTGCGGAGGAACTCGAGGTAAGCCTCGCAAATCACCAGGTCATCGGGCGTGGTGTTGTTGTGCAGTTTCTGGTGCCATTCCTCCATGAAATGCCCGCTCACCTCCTTGAGGTGATGCCGGTGCATGATGGCAAGAATCTCGTCCCGAATCCGCTGGCCTTCGCCGCCGCGGCCGACGGTCGCCAGCATCAGGCGCAGGATCGGCCGGCCGGCCGGGTGTTCCCGGTATTGCTCGGCCAAGCGCTGGGTCAGCCGATCCTGCGCGTGGCTCAGCTCGCGCGGCTTGGTATTGTAATTCCGTTGCCAGGTTAACTGGCGGATGGCCGAGAATCGCAGCCACACGTAAAGCAACGCCAGGGCCTGGACGTCGCCCCCCGCCCGCTCGAGCAGGTCGTGGCAGAGATTGTACCGGTGCATCAGCGTCCAGGAGCCGCCACCCGTTTCCGCCCGCACGATCGCGTTCCCCAACCCGGCCAGCCGGGTGGCATCCACCGGCGGCGCCTGCTTGCGCGTCACGTGCACCGGCAGATAGAAATTGCCACCGCGATCCTTCAACCAGCGCCCGGCCGCGCCCTGGCGGAGCACGAACTGAATCCCCAGGGGCACTTCGGCTTCTGGAAACTCGAACCGCACCTCCGATCGTCCGGCGCCCGGGGTAAGTGGCGTTTGGGCGGTGTGACCCTCCCACAGGGTCGTGCCGGGCGGCCACACCGATTCCGGGGCCAGGAGCCATTCATGCGGGGACCGCCGGGCGATCCCCCAGTGCAGGACCAGCGGGGCCGGGGCGTCCGTCATCAGCCACGCCTGGTAGCCGGTGTCCGTTCGCGTCAACGCCGCCGCCAGCCGCCCTTGCTGCTCGACTTCGAAAACGCGCTCGAACAGGACCTCCACCTTCCCGATCCGTTGATGCACCGCCTCGAGCAGCGACGGTCCGGCCTCGGCGACGCCCGTCAGCGCGACCTGGTAATTCCGGCCGCCGTTGTTGTCCCAGCGGCCGTCTTCCGGGAAGAACAGGGCGAAATCCAGAAACGGGTAGGCAGCCGCCGGGCGGATGCGGATGGCCACGCGGCTTTCTCCATCCTGCCGGACGAAGTTCGTGCGCATGGCGTCGCGCCCATAAGCGACGGTGCCTTCGGGCCACGCCTCGGCCGGCAAGGTTTCCCAGGCGCCTGCCAGGCTTCGGCGTACCCCCCAGTGCAACACGCATGGCCGGGTGGTTTGCGCCCGCACGACTACTTCGACCTGCTCC
>JAGWYX010000001.1 GCA_018969165.1 Verrucomicrobiota bacterium | reverse complement strand
GTCATCAACGTGTGATGGTTGAAGGCCTCCTCCGCCAGCGGGAAGACCAGGCGCTCCTCTTTGTCGAAGTGCTTGCGGCAATTGAGGACCGCCTCGAGCAGGAGCCGTTTGCCTTCGGCGATGCGCTTGGCCTGGCGGGACCGGGCGAGGTCGGCATCGATCTGTTCGTGTTCCTCGTGGAAGGTCTCGCGCTGGCCGATCTGCTCGAAGCAATGCTCCAGCGGTTCGATCAGCAATTCATCCTCGACGCGGGTATGAATGCGCAGCATCTCGGTGAGGAGGGCGGCCAGGGAGCGCACTTCGGCGGCGGTCTTGAGCCGGGGCAAGGCCCGCTCGATCTGGTCGAAGAGGTTGTGAAAGACGACGTGCTCGGCCAGGAGGGCTTCAGTAATTTTCATGACGCCTGAGTTGCCGACCGTTTTTAGGAACAACGGCCCGCAAGATCAAGGGCATTGTCGCGCCCGCGGCGCCGGATTACTTGGTGGGGAGGCCGTAAACCTCGATTTCTTCCCAGCAATTGAGCGCGCCCGAGGTGCCGCCCCGGCTGTAGGCCCGCACGTAGCGCGCCTGGACGCCCTTGGCGTCCATGATCTTGCCCCGGTTGGTCTCGAAATACTCGCGGTCGGTGCCCACGCCCTGGCCGGAGGAGTTGTCCGAGTCGTTGTTAAAGAGGGTTTGCACGCCGGTCTTGAAGGTCGGATCGTCGGACACCTGCACGATCACGTCATGCACGACCTGGACATAGCGGTGGTCGTGCCACAGCACGATCGCGTAGAGGGCGTAGGGCGCGCCCAGGTCCACCTGCACCCACTGCGTGCCCCGCTTCATCTCGACGGTGTCGGAGTCCTGCGGTTCCTTCTGGCCGTCGGTGATCTGGCTCAACTCGCCGGTGAAGGGGCGCACGCTGCTGGTGACCGGTTTGCCCAGGGCGACGTTCTTGACCCCTTTCGGGACCAGGAACGGCGGCGGGGCTTTATCCGACAGGGGCTCGATGTTCGGCCCTTTGGGCAGGTCCTCCGGCGTGCCTTTCAAGGTGGGGGCCGGCAATTGCAGGACCAGCGGCTCTTTTTCCGCGGTGTCGGCCCCGAAGCCAGGCGCGGGCGTGACCAGGAAAGCGAGCAGCAGGGCCGCGCTCGATCCCCGCATGGCGGCCGTCCACCGAATGGATTGGCTGTAAGGTTTCATCGCGCTCGCAAAAACCGTAACGGAAGCTCGCGGTCGGTTCAAAAGGAAATTTGCGTCGCATTGGAATTGCTCGGTTCGCGGAAGAGATGAGCTTGCCTCACTCGCCTCATGGCCGCCCTCGCGGAGACCTTCGTTGGGTGTTCGTTGGGTGGAGGTTCGGTTCAAATCGACGGTGGGGCACCCGCGCAAGCGCAAGGATTGGCGCGCGGCGGTGAACATCCCCGGCTTGCGCGGACTCGGCGGCGGACATTAAATTGCGGCCATGTCGCACGCCGACTTTGTTCATCTCCACTTGCACACCGAGTATTCGCTGCTCGATGGCGCCTGCCGGCTGGACCGGTTGATGGACAAGGCCCATGCCCTGAAATTTCCCGCGCTGGCGATCACCGATCATGGCGTGCTCTATGGGGCCATCGACTTTTACCAGGCCGCCCGCAACCAGGGGATCAAGCCGATCATCGGTTGCGAGGTTTATGTCGCTCCGGGCAGTCGGTTCGAGAAGAAGACCAGCAGTGGCGGGCGCGACGTGTATCATCACCTGGTCCTGCTGGCCAAGGACGAGACCGGGTATCGCAACCTGATCAAATTGGTCACCGCCGGCTTTCTGGAGGGCTATTACTACAAGCCGCGCATCGACAAGGAACTGTTGGCGGCGCACCGCGAAGGGCTGATCGCCCTGTCGGGTTGTTTGGCCAGCGAGATTCCCGACCTCATCCTCAAGGACCAATTGCCCCAGGCGCGCGCGGCGATCGACTGGTTCAAGCAGGTGTTCGGCGCTGACAGTTTCTATCTCGAGCTGCAGAACCATACGCTGCCGGAGCAGGCCAAGGTCAATCGGCACTTGATCGGCTGGGCGGACGAGTTCGGTCTGAAACGGGTGGCGAGCAACGACGTTCATTACCTCGAACGCAACCACTCCCACGCGCACGATTGCCTGATCTGCATCGGCACCCAGTCCCTGCTCGCCGACGCCAAACGGATGCGCTACGCGCCCGAGCAGTTTTACCTGCGGTCGGCCGACGAGATGAAGGCGCTGTTCCAGGAGACGCCGGACGCGGTCCGGAACACGCTCGAAGTGGCCGAGCAGTGCAACCTCGAGATCGAGTTCGGCAAGTTGCATTACCCGAACTTCGCCCCGCCCGCGGGGCTGAGCCGCGAGGCCTACCTGCGCCAACTCGTGGCCGAGGGCTTGAACACGCGCTACGGCATCCAGGCCGAAGCGCGCGGCGCGGAGTTCGTCGTCCAATCCGTCGCGGACGTCCGGCGACTCCCGACGCATGCGCCGACTGCTGGCGGCGACGGGTCGGCGGCGCGGGCCACGCACTCCGGACTCCGGACTGTGGAGGATCCCGCCGTGGCGGCGCTGCTCAAGCGGGTCGCGCTCGAGCTGGGCGTGATCGAGAAGACCGGTTTCGTGAGTTATTTCCTGATCGTCGGGGATTTCGTCCGCTACGGCCGCGGCAAAGGGATTGCGTGCGTGGCGCGCGGTTCGGCGGCCGGATCGATCGTGACCTACCTCCTGGAAATCTCGAACGTCGATCCGATCCGTTACGGGCTGTTGTTCGAGCGGTTCCTGAACCCGGAGCGGGTGAACCCGCCGGATATCGACATCGATTTCGCCGACGACCGGCGGGCGGATGTGATCGAGTACGTGCGCCAGAAATATGGTCGGGATTCGGTGGCCCAGATCATCACCTTCGGCACGATGGGCGCGAAATCGGTGGTGCGCGATGTCGGGCGGGTGATGGGATTGAGCTACGGGGAGTGCGATCGGTTGGCCAAGCTGATCCCGAACGAGCTGAAGATGGACCTGGCCAAGGCGCTCCAGCAATCCCCCGAGTTCAAGCGCGCCTACGACACCGAGGAAGCGACGCGCGAGCTGGTGGATACGGCGTTTGTGTTGGAAGACCTCACGCGCAACGCGTCGGTTCACGCCGCCGGGGTGGTGATCGGCGACCAACCGCTGGTGAACCTGCTCCCCCTCAAGCAGGACGACGATGGCACCATCGTCACCCAATACGCGATGGGCCCGGTCGGGGAGCTGGGCCTGCTGAAGATGGATTTTCTCGGGCTCAAGACCCTGACGGTGATCCGCAACACCTGCGAGATGATCAAGGGCACGCGCCAGTTGGAGGTGCCCATCGATCATTTGCCCCTGGACGACGCCCGGACTTACGAGCTGCTGAACAAGGGCGACACGGTCGGCATCTTCCAGTTGGAATCGGGCGGGATGCGGGATTTGTGCCGGAAATTCCAGATCAGTTCGCTGGAGCACATCACGGCGCTCATCGCGCTTTACCGGCCGGGCCCGATGGAGTTGATCCCCGAGTTCATCCGGCGCCGGCACGGGGAGATGAAGATCGAGTATGAGCATCCGCTGCTGGAGCCGATTTGCCGCGAGACTTACGGCATCATGGTTTACCAGGAGCAGGTGATGCAGGCGACGCAGGTGTTGGCCGGGTTCACCCTGGGCGCGGCCGACGTGCTTCGGCGCGCGATGGGCAAAAAGAAGGTCGAGGAAATGCAGAAGCAGCGCGACGCCTTCGTCAAGGGTTGCGCCAAGACCCACCACATCCCGGCGCCCAAGGCCAACCAGATTTTCGACCTGCTGGAGAAGTTCGCCGGCTACGGTTTCAACAAGTCGCACGCGGCGGCCTACGCGATCGTGGCGTATCAGACGGCCTACCTGAAGGCCAATTACCCGGTCGAGTTCCTGTGCGCGATGATGACCAACGACATGAGCGACACCG
This sequence comes from Verrucomicrobiota bacterium, assembly GCA_018969165.1. Taxonomy (GTDB): domain Bacteria; phylum Verrucomicrobiota; class Verrucomicrobiia; order Limisphaerales; family JAGWYX01; genus JAGWYX01. The sequence goes on along the minus strand of JAGWYX010000001.1, from coordinate 25,528 downwards.
CCAAGGTCGCCGTGCTGATCCACGAGGCGCGGACCTTCGGGATCGAGGTGTTGCCGCCGGATGTGAACGAGAGCCGGGAGACCTTCACGCCGGCGCGCGGGGGCAAGGCGATCCGGTTCGGCCTGGTGGCCATCAAGGGGGTTGGCAGCGTGGCCGTGCAGAGTATCCTCGAGGCCCGGAGCGCTGGCGGGCCGTTCCCGTCGCTGGCCGAGCTGTGCGAGCGGGTGGATTTGCGGGCGGTGAACCGGAAGGTGCTGGAGGCGTTGATCAAGTGCGGGGCGTGCGACGCCTTCGGGGAGACGCGCGCGACGTTGTTCGCCCAGATCGACCGGGCCCTGGGGCGGGCGGCGAGTATTTCGCAGGATCGGCAGCGCGGCCAGGGGTCGCTGTTCGACCTGCTCGAGGAGCAGGCCCCGCCGGTGGCGTCGGCCAACGGCAAGCTGCCCGAGTGGCCCCAGCACGAGCTGCTCGCGGCCGAGAAGGAGTTGCTCGGGTTCTATGTCACCGGTCATCCGCTGACGCCCTACGCGCCGTTGCTCGAGGCCTACGCGTTGACGAACACGGCGGGCCTGGCCGCGCTGCCGAACCACAGCCTGACCCGGATCGGCGGATTGATTGCCGGGGTGCAGCACGGGGTGTCCAAGAAGAGCAACAAGCCCTATGCGCTGGTCACGCTGGAGGATCTCCAAGGGGTGGTGCAGGTGCTTTGCATCAACGAAATCTATGAGCGGGCGCGCGAGCTGCTGATGCCCGGGCGCGCGATCCTGGTGGTCGGCGAAATCAACACCGGGGACGATAAGCCGAAGATTTTTCCGCAGGAAATCCTGCCGTTGGAGGACGCGCCGCAGAAATACACGCGTCAGGTCCACCTGCGGTTGCACCTGGGGCACCTGACCCTCGCGCACCTGGAGCAGGTCCGGGAACTGGTGGCGGCCCATGTGGGCAAATGCCCGTTGTTCCTGTGCCTGATGCGGCCGACGGGCGAGGCGGTGTTCATCGCGACTCACGAACGGTTCGCCGTCACGCCGTCGCTCCAACTTCAGCAGGCGGCGGACGAGCGGTTCGGCGAGGGCACGTATTACGCGAAAGTGGACACCTCGCCTCCGGAGCGAGCGCCGCGGAAGTGGGAGCGGCGCGGCGAGGCAGGGCCGGGGGAGGAATAGACCTGGCCACCCGGAATCGGACGGCTGCTGTGGAGGCAGGCCGGTTGTTCGCGAAGCGTCATGGAGTGCGGCAGTCCCCTGCCGCTTTCGGATCCAGCGCCCGGGAAGAGGGGAAAAGCGCCAGGGGACTGGCCCAGTCCAAAAGCTGGCGCCCGCGACTCGCGCCCGGTAAAACGCGAAGCGTCGTGGAGTGCGGCAGTCCCCTGCCGCTTTCGGATCCGGCGCGCGGGAGACAGGGAAAAGCGCCAGGGGACTGGCGCAGTCCAAAAGCTGGCGCCCGCAGCTCGCGCCCGGCAAAACGCGAAGCGTCTTGGACTGCGGCAGTCCCCTGCCGCTTTTCAATTCCGGCTCGCCTTGCTTGCATCCCGACGCCACAATCCGGGCATGCCTGAGCCGAGCACGCCCTGGCCACACGCCCCGACGCACCAACTCAGCGAGCGCGGCACTTAGTTCGTCACAGCCAGCACGTATCGCAAAGCACACCACTTCCGAGGCAGAGAACGCCTACGCGTGTTGCACCGCGGCCTGCTCACCGTGGCACGGGATTTCGGCTGGGAATTTGAAGCCTGGGCAGTCTTCTCGAATCACTACCACTTCGTCGCCCATTCCCCCGGAAATGCCCCGGATGCCTCGAACCTCCCCGACATGCTCAGTGTGCTGCACGTCAAAACCGGCGAATGGGTCAACCGCCTCGATGCCACGCCGGGCCGGAAGGTCTGGTTTAACTTTCGGGAGACGCGTTTGACCTATCAGAAGTCCTATCTGGCGAGATTGAACTACGTGCATCAGAACGCGGTGAAACACGGGCTGGTGCCCGGAGCCAATCAATATCCCTGGTGTTCGGCCGCCTGGTTCGAACGCGAGTCATCGTCGGCGATTGTGAAATCCATCTACCGATTCAAGGTGGATCGTCTGCAGGTGAGCGATGATTTTGAAGTGGCGCCGGAGTGGTGAGGGAGCGGAAGGGAAAAGCGCCAGAGGACTGGCGCAGTCCAAAAGCTGGCGCCCGCGGCTCGGGCCTGGGAAGACGCGCAGCGTCTTGGAGCGCGGCGGTCCCCTGCCGCTTTTGCCTCAGGGGCGATTACTTCGTGGCCTCGGCCAACGCGCCGGAGACGGGGACGACGGCGGATTGCACGCCCGCTTTGGCGCACAGGAAATAAACGACCGCGCCCACGATGAAGGCGGCGACGGGTGCGCACGGCACCTCCACGCGGACCGAGGCGGGCAGGAGTCCGTTCGGGAGGATGCCGACGACGAAGCCCAGGGCCCAGGAAATCCAGCCGGCCGGATTAAACCCGGCGCGGGGGCCGGTCCACTTGCCACCGGAGACGAGGTAGTCCACCAGCATGGCGCCGCAGATGGGTCCGAAAGAGGCGCCGATGAGGCCAAAGACGCTTGGCAGCACCCCGGCGGCGTTGGTGATCGCCAGGATCATGCTCACGATGGCGCCGATCCCGACGGACAGAAGCGGGTTCACCTTGGGCATGACGGTTTTGAAACTGTTGGCGGCAATGAACGATGAGAAGCAAGCCCCCGGGAAGGAGGCCAGGGTCAGGCCGATCATGACCGCCCCGTAGAGGCCGGCGGAGAGCTTTTTGGACAGGGCCACCGTCATGTTGTTGACCGACGGGTCGATGACGCCGCTGGCCCGCGCGCCGGCGACGGCGATGACCGAGATGCCGGCGGTGAAAACGACGGCGATGATGATGCCGACGATGCCGCCCTTGCTGACGTCGCTCCGGTCCCGGTTGTTACTGCAAATGTCCACGCCCGCGGCGCCGGCGGTGGCGAAGAAGCCGACGATGGCGGCGATCATCAGCAGCATCGCCTGGAGAGGGCCCCCTGAACCTGCGGTCGCCGGGGGCGGCGCGTAACTGGCAGCCGAGCCGCCGAACATCACCAACCCCACCAGCAGCACCACCAACGGGATCAAGGGCAGATAAGTCGCCACCTTGGCGACGTACTGGATGCCTTTGAGCCCGACAAAGGCGGCGGCCAAGGTCCAAAGCACGCAGAGAGGGATGTAGAGGCCCGGTGCATGGAAGCCGTCGGCCAGGGCGTGCGAGGAGCCCCAGGCGTTGACACCAAGCCAGCCGAATTGCAGCAGGCCCATCAGGAAACCCGGCATCAACAAACCGCCCACGGCGCCAAACGTCGAGGTGCCAATCACGTAAAGGGGCAGACCGGTCCGGGCCCCGAACAGGCCGGGGACCAGATAAAAGAGGAAATGACAGATCAGGCCGCCCAGCACGATGCCCGCGAGGGCGGCCCCGAGCCCGCCGATGGAAAGTCCGTTGGCGGCCATTGAATCCCAGAAGACGAACCAGAGGAAGATGCCGGCATAAGTCGGGGCGGTGTTTTTGTACCAGGCCGCGCGGTTCTCCTTCGGATTAGGTTTGGAACTGGCGAGGTAGGACGGCAGTTGGACGGAGGTTGGGTTGTTGTTCATGGCTGGCTAGGTTGCTGGAGCTTGGAAATTATTTTCGGGCAAGTCAAGTTCTGCCTTCGGGCCGAGCGGGGTCGAGATCGCCTGCAAGCTTTTGGTTGCGGCTCGGCCGGGGTGCGGCTAAATGCCTGCGTGCGCCAATACACCCGGTTCAAACCGCTGGTCCCGCGCCCGAAGACGCGCGCCGCGTTTTACTGGGGGCTGGCCATCGCGCTGCTCGCGTTTATCGGTTGGCATTGGTGGCCGTCACACCGACCGATCTCGAGCGCGCCGTCAGCGACTTCACCGTCCCGTGCGCCCCGCGCTGGCGGGGCCGGGCCACCGCCCGGACCCGCGGCACCGCAGCGCCACCTTGCCGGTCCCCGGGCTGGCACACAGGTCCCGCTGAAATCCGTGGCAACTACCGGACCGAGCAATGAAGTCCCGCCAGGGGTGGCGCCCGGCGCGCCGGCCGCTCCTGGCGGCATCCCGGCCGAGGCCCCGTTCGTGCCTCGACCCGCGCACAATGTCTTCGAGGCCCAGTTGGTATTGGCGCGCCAGGGGCTCTCGCCCGGGTCGATCGACGGCGTGCTCGGTTCGCAAACGCGCTCGGCCCTCCGCGCCTTCCAGGAACAAGAACACCTCTCGCCCACTGGCGAATTGGACGGCGCTACCCGGGCGCGCCTGGTGCTAACCGTTCCGCCGCTGACCGACTACACGATTACAACCAATGACCTCGAGCGACTCGAACCGGTCAGCCCAACCTGGCTTGGCAAGTCCGAGCAGGACCGGCTGGATTACGAGACGATCCTCGAGTTGATTGCCGAAAAGGCCGAGTCCCACCCGCGGTTGATCCAGCGTCTGAATCCGGAGATTCATTGGACTAACGTCCTGGCCGGGACTCGCGTTCAGGTGCCCAATGTCGCCCCGCCGCCCATCCGGGAAAAGGCCGCTTTATTGCGGATCGACCTGTCGAGCAAGACGCTCGAGGCCTTCGACGCGAACACGAACCTGCTCGCGCACTTTCCGTGCAGCATCGCGCGATTTGTCGAGAAACGTCCCGTCGGCGAGCTGCACGTGGTCGCCGTCGCGTCGAACCCGGTCTATATCTTCGACCCGGAAAATTTTCCGGAGTCCGAAGAGGGCCGGCGGCTGGGGCGCAAGCTGGCCTTGCCCCCGGGACCGAACAACCCGGTGGGAACGGCCTGGATCAGCCTGGACCGGCCGGGCTACGGGATTCACGGCACGCCGAAGCCGGAAGATGTTGGCCGGACCGAATCGCATGGTTGTTTCCGGCTGGCAAACTGGAACGCCAACTGGCTGCTGCAACTGGTCAACGTCGGGATTCCGGTCTATGTCGAGCCGTGAGAATCCCGGTCCGGCAACGCCGCCGAACCGGCATGCTCGAAGTGCGGGCGCGGGTTGCGTCCGCCGAATCATGGCGCTGCCGCCCACACGTGCGCGTCCGGTCCGGAACCGATTTCTGGAAAAGCGGAGATGCGCAGGCGCGCCGCGCCCATCGGGATCAAGGTCACGGTCTGGAGCGATTGGCCGCTTTGAACGGGGCTGTCCTGGAGATTGCCGACGACGCCCAGGCGATCGAGTGTCCAGTCGGGAATCCGCCGGGCCTGGGCGCGCAGCCTGATGGGGGCGGTAGCCGGAGTGAAGGGGTTGGCCGCGAGCGGCCCGTGCGCCTTGGTCACGGTGAATGACCCGGCGGGTTTGCGGTCATTCAACACCAACCCGTAATTCCAGGGGGTGGTGGGAAAGACCTCCCATTCCGGCCACGCCGCGTTGCTGCCGTAACGCGTCCACTGCTCACCGATGTCGAGCGAAAAGGTCAACGGACCGTAGTTCACCGAGACGGCGTTGTGATTCGTCCGCCACCGCTTCACGGTAATCCGCATCGGCAGCCGCAGGGTCACGGTGTCGCCGTCCTTCCAGGCCCGCGTGATCCTGGCGTAGGCAAGCGGCCGGGCCTCGAAAGCCAGCTTCCGGCCATTGACTTTCAGGGACGCTGTTTCGCACCAGCGCGGCATCCGCAGATAGAGCGGGAATTCAACCGGCTGTTCGGCGGAAATCCTCAGGGTCACCGTGTCGCCGAAGGGATACGCGGTTGCCTCCGAGATCCGGACCGTCGCACCGTCGCCGACCTTGGCGGTCACGTCGCTGGCGGAGTAGAGCGAGGCGCACAGGCCGCGGTCGGCGGTGGCCAGCCAGAGTGCTTCGGCGTAGTAAGGCCAGCCGTGGGACACGTTGTGCTGGCAGCAGCGATAGACGGCAAACGGGCTGTAACTGAACATGGTGCCCTCATTCTGGACATCGGGGGCGTGGTTGGCGCGGTCGAGCTGGACCTGGTTGGCGCAGGTCAGGTAGTGCAGGCCCTTGAGGTCCGGCGTCAGCGCCGCGGGAAAGGAATTGAAGGCGAGATCTTCACAGCGATCGGCCCAGACCGGGTTGGCGGAGATTTTGGTCAACATCTCGAAGCTGTGCATGAACTCGACAATCCCGCAGGTCTCGAATCCCTGGCGCGGCCCGGTGTAGCCGGGCCGGCAATTCTCGTCGCCCGCAAAGCCGCCGCCGGGGAACTGGCCGTAGAGGCCCATCACCGTCTGGTAATTGCGCTCGGCGTCCTGGAGGTACCGCGGGTCACCGGCCTGGAGGTAATAAACGCCCGGCTCGCGGAAGCCCTGGGCGACATTGACGTTGTGCCAGTTGATGACGCCGGAATCCCAGCGGGCCATGTGGTCGTGGATTCTCTTGGCGAGCTCGAGCAGCCGCCCGTCGCCGGTGCGGTTATACAGCCAGTAAGCGGTCTCGAGGCTGTCGCCGGCGCGGATCTTGGGCCAATACCCGTTCCCGAAATCATCCGCCGGCAGCGCGTTCAGCCATTGGAAATAGCCGCGGAGCAGCTCGAGCGCGCGGGTGTCACCCGAGAATTCGTAATACGACTGGAGGACATTGCACATGACCATGTGCGGCCACAGATCGGGTTTGCCATTGAGCGAGGTTTGGAGCGAGCGCGGGCCGAACCAGCCGTCCGGCTGTCCGCTGCTGATCACGGCGTTGATCCATTTCCGTGCCTCGCGGATAATCCGGCCGTCCTTCAGCACGTAGCCCAGATCGCCATAACCTTTGAGCCAGTACGGCAATTCCTCCCAGCCGCTGTGTCCCTGGCCGTCCGGCGAGGCCCACGCGTTGCCGTCGAACTTGCACCACTTCGAGATTTCTTCGAGGTGCCCGATCATGCCGTCGGCTTCGAGTTCGAGCTGGTGCCGGAGCCAGCCCTGCGGGGTAATATTGCCGATCGGCAGTTTAATCAAGCGGCTGGGCAGCAGTGGCGGGCGGTTGGCGACATAGAGATTATTTTCCCTCGTCGCGGGCACCAGGTCCACCGTGGCGACGTGAGCGGACTCACTCGCCGGCATGCGACCGGCGGACAGCAGCAGGAAGGCCGGGGTGCACAGCAGGCTGGGGAGGAGTGCGTTCGCAAATACCTGTTTGCAAGCCATAACATTTGACGAGGTCAGCCGGATTGTATCCCGGGCGGTGGCGCACAAGTCAAGCAATGCCGGAGGGTTCCGGTTTCGTGCCAAGAGCGGGCTTTCCGGGAACCGCCAGAACGATCGCCAGGTTTTGGAGTGCGCCAGTCCTCTGGCGCTTGGCGGGGCGCCCTTGGCAAAGCGGTGGCGGGCCGTCATCTCCAAGCCGCGGGGGCGCCAGCTCCGACCCATTTTGCTTCATGGTCCCATTTCTTGCGCGATCGCGAAAGGGGGCTTTCCATGAACCGATTTCGGTAGGGCGACATCCTCCGGCCGCGCCGCCGACGGATCAGGCGACGGCGCGCCCCGACCCGGATCGTGGCCCGACATGCCGGGCTTATGGTTTGGGCACAAAGTTCAGCGTGTAATACGCTGCGTCGTGCAGGACTGGCTGCCCTTGCGCCGAGCGCACGCCCGGCAGATGCAGCTCGTGCACGTGCCCCTCGACCAGGCCGTCCACCACCAGGTGAACGCGCCGGTGGTCCGCCGAAACCTCGGCGCGGCGGATGACCGGCTTGGTCCGGTCCACTTCGGGGCTGCCGTAGCTGCTCTGGTAAATGTAGGTGTAGGTTTCCATCGCGTACGAGGCGGTGCTGCCGGCGGTGACCGGATCGACCGGCTCGGTGAATTCGAGTTCGAAGCCGTCGGGCTGGGCGCGCATCTCGCGCACCTCGAACGGGGTCAGCCCCGTCCAGACCATCCGCTGCAAGGCGAACGGTTGGCCGCCGCGCGCGCCCCAGCCGCGGTCCGTCCCATAAACCATCAGCGAACCGTCCGGCTCCAGCTCGAGTGTCAGGTTGCCCGACGCAAACCCGTTCCGGAGCATGTAGCACGCCCCCTGGTAATGGCCGTTGACCCGCTCGAGGGTCGCGCGCATCACCGTGCTGTGGCTCTGGTCGCCCACCAGCAACTGGCCGGCAAACGGACCCAACTTGCCAGCCGAGCAATCGCACACGAACCCGCTCCCGGACTGGCCCATGATCGGGTAGGGGAAATACACCGCCGGCAGCATCAACTGTGGGATACGCTGGGCTTCGTTCCATAACCGACCGCCGCTGGCCGGATCGGGCGGGCGCGGCCCCATGAATTTTTCCGCCCGGGGATACCATTTGTTGCCTTCCGGGTTTCCCTCGAAGGCGCCCGGCACCAGCGGTTTCAAGGCATCGGCGCCGTTCCAGGTGCCCTGGTTGTCGGTGTAGAACATGTCGCCGAGGCAGTTGGTGCCGATGCCACCGGGGGAGCGCAGGCCGCTGCAGGTCGGGATCATGCTCCCGTCCGGCGCGACGCGGACGCACCAGCCGCGATACGGCGCCTCGCTGGTGAAGGAGCCGGTCAAGGTCAACGTCACCCACAGGTAGCCCTGGCGGTCGAACTTGGACATGAAGGCGTATTCGTGGTAATCGCCGCTGATGCTCCAGTCGTCGCACACGGTCTCGAAGAGGTCGGCGCGGCCGTCGCCGTTCAAATCCTTCATGCGCGTGACCTCGGGTCGCTGGATGGCGTAGAGCCAACCGTCGCGGTAAGCCAGCCCGAGCACCTCGTGCAGGCCGCTGGCGAACAAGTGGAACTTGACGCGCGTGGGCGGGTCATCGAGGACGTTATCAACCATGTAAATGTCGCCAATGCGCGTGGACACCGCCAGTTTGCCGTCCGGCATCATTTGCAGGGCGCCGGCCTCGAGCAGGATCCCTGGCGGGATCGGGAGGGTGATGATTTTGTAGTAGCGACTCTCTTCGGTTTCCAAGTCCGCTGCGCGCAGGTGAACCCCAATGACCAACAGGCACAGCGCCACCGCCCGAAACCAGTTCAAGCGCCGACGGCTCATCGAGCGGCGCGGCGGCGCCGCCCCGCCGGAGTGATTCATGGGTTCAAAGGACGAAGTTATCGGCTGGGTTCGAACGAAATGGTTCTTCATCTCCGCCTCACCAGACGATGTTCTCGACGATCCTCGCCGCGTTGCCGCTGAAGGTCACCGGCACCAGCAACTCGGTCCGGCCGTGTTCCCGGCGAATGCGCGGCGGCGGTCCGCCCGCCAGGTCAAACCGCAGCTTGACCTTTCCGTCGGCGAGATAGCTGCCGTCCGGTTTCGCGTCCACGCTCGACCCGGCCCAGGCGCGGAACCAGAGGTGGTCCGGCGGCGGATCGGCCTGAAACGTCAGCGTGCGACGCAACGCCGCGTCCAGTTCGCCCGGCACCGCCTCGGGGAAGTCTTGGATCCGGATTCTGCCGAACGTGTAACGGAACGTCGGCCGCCGTTCCCCCTCGAGTTCGAGCTGGTAGCCGCGCATCTGGTAACCGGCCGCCTTGCCGACGGCCTCGGGCCAAGGGGTTGCTTCGCTCTCGAGGACGGCGAAGGGCGCGCCGGGCGGCAGGGGGACGACGTTGTAGCCCAGCGGCGGTTCGAACCCTTCGCCCCGCCCGGTGCGGTGCCGTGCCGCGTCGATGAACGGCCCTTGCCAGATCAGGGAGAGCCGCAGTTGGTCGGCGTCGAACGCGAGGTTGGCCTTCTCCGGGTAGCCGACGCCGATCCCACGCGGGCTGACCCCGGCGATGAAGTTGCGGTAAATGACCGCCTCGTTGCTCGCCACCAGTTCCATTCGCCCGTGGATCAGGCCCGGCGGCAACCCCGCTTGCGGGCTGAGCGACAGGTAGGCCCAAATCGCGTTGATCTGGCGCTCGGTGTCGCCGCCGAGAATGTCGCGGCGCGCGCTCTTGCCGTCGGGCCAAAAGGTCGGCATCCGCGTGCCGGGTCGGAGCGACTGAGGATCGAGCAGGTAGCGACGGAACCAGTCCTGGAGCAGGCGGCGCGGCATCCAGGTCAGATCGATGGCGGGGACACCCAGCGACTTGTGGCCGGCGAATACGTGGCATTGAATGCAAGACAGGCCTTCGGTGCCCACCAGCTTGCGCCCCCATTTGGCATCGGCTTCGTCCGTCTTCGAGTCCGATGGCACCGGTCCATCGGCCGCCGCGAAGGCAGCGACCAGGAAACCGACGTTGGCCTCGCCGTACTGCGGCATGCGCGTGGCCATGTACGGCCGGACCGAGGCCTGGTTTAACAGGACCTGACGGAACCAATCCGACCGCAGCTTGGCCCCGACCCCGGTCAGGTGCGGTGGAAGGCGGCCTTCATCGCCCAGGTCCACATTGCCGACGGTGGTGAAGTAATCAGACCGGCCGGGCTCAGGGCCGCCGACGCCATCCCGGGCGTGGCAGGCAAAGCAATTCAAGGTGGCCATCATCCGCGTGACGAGCGCCTTGGCGTCGGGCCGTTGCGCCAACCGCGCGCGGTTCGCCAGCGACGCGCGGATCGCCGCGCGCTGCGCGGCGGTGAGCGAATACTGGGCCGCGCCATTCCGCGCATGCTCGGCGAGGCAACTGTCCGGAGCGTCGGTGTTCAAATTGGCGAAAGGGGTTGCGACAAGCCGGGACTCCACGGCCGGTCGTTCGCCGCCCAATGGGTGACAGGCCGCGCAACCCAGCGACGCGAACAACTCGCGGCCGCGTTGCGCCTTGCCGGGGTCCACGGTGAACTTTTCCTCGCCCAGCGGGATCATCGCCTGGCCGAGATGCGACAACGCCGAGGCCGGGATTTCCTGTTTCTGGATGCCGGGTCCGCGCCAGAAGACCCGCAGGTCGTAGGGGCCGTCCTGGTTGAAGTAAGTCACGACAATCGGGTAATCGCCGGCCTTCAATTCCAGGGTGCCGCGTTTCTCGGTGCTGGCATGATGGCCGTCGTTTTGCACCACCAGCTTGTCGGCGAGATACAGCCGCGAACCATCGTCGGATTCGGTAAAGAAGGTGTAGCGCCCATCGCTGGGGACCGTCAGCGTGCCGGTGAAGCGGAAGCCGATGTGTTCGTCGCGTTTCCGTGGCGCGAGGGTGAAGGTTTCCACCTCCCCGGTGAACTTCGGGGTCAATTGGTCGAAATCGGGCGCGTCCCCGGCGAACGCATGCTCGAAATACTGGTAACTCAGGCCGCGGACGTTGCGGGGTGGATTGGCCGCATTGGCCGCGCTGACTTGATCCCGCAACAGGTACATGGCGATATCGAGGGCCTCGCCGGCCGTCAGGTTCAACGCCGGCATCCGGCCTGAAGGCCGGACCTGGAGCGGATCGAGTAAAAACTTGGCGAGCGCGGTGACGGTCGTTTTGGCGGCGAGGTGGCTCAACGGCACGGAGGCGGCTTGCAGGACCTGAAGGTCAGCGGGAGTGCCGACGCTCCTGGGACCAGCCCCGGGATTGGCGTGGAGACTGGTGAGCGGTTCCTGGGGCCCGTGACAGGCCACGCAGCCAACCTGGTGGTATAACCACCGGCCCTGGCGAATCCGGAACGCATCCGCGGAAACCGCCACCGGCGCCTGGTCCCGACCGAGCGACACCAGGAAATGGACCAGGGTATCGACCGCCGCGGCTTGGTCGTTGGGGTCCAGGTCGTGGAGCAGGTCCGGCATTGTCGTGCCGGGCGCCTCGCGCTGGGGATCGGTCAGGAAGGCGCGCAGGTATTGGGGCGTCAGACGGCCGCCGGCATCACCCAGCAACGGTCCTGGCTTGGAAAACAATCGGCGCTCGACCGCGTCCTCCGCGTGGTGGCACCCGACGCAATTGAGTTCGCCCAACAAGCGTTCGCCGGGGTCGTAGCCGGTAACCTCGGAGGCAGGCGGCCCCAGGATCACGCCCGCGGTCGGCGGTTCGGCCGACGCGCTCGCGGCGCTGACCACGAGCAAGGCTAGCGAGGCGCGCCTCAGACCCCATGTCAGCGTTTCGTGCATCTTGGATTCTGCTAATCCAACGTCAGTCTTCGCTGCGCGCCTCGCTGATCGAGTCCTTGAGGCGATAGACACAGACCGGGAAAGCGACGCCAAAACTTGACTTGATTAGGGCAAGTTCCAGGGTTCAAGGACTCTGGAAATCCCGACCAAGCGGCTCGAGCGGGGGCGGGCGATCCACGCCGCACCTCGACAGACGCATCATGGCCCGGACGAGGAAGCCCCTGTGACGGCGTAGGATTTCCCGGTTGTGGCGCGGCCGAGGGCACGTTTGTCGGACGCAAGGACATCGGGTGTTTATTCATTTTTCCTGCGCATCGCCGAACGGCCAGGTCGGGGCGGCAATGGGCGGCGGGCGCGCGCTTGCCGCGCCATTCCCGGGGCCAGGCGCGTCGAGGGAACGAGAAGAACAATCGGAGATGGATGGCAAAGGTGACTTGAGGTTGGAGGCGCGCTTGGCTAAACTGGTAGAACTTAGTGGCAACCAAACTCGACTGGTCATGGACTCCAAACAATACCCTCCCTTCAGTCTGACGCGCCTGCTCACGACGGTCTTCGCGCCGAAACCGGGCGAGCGCATCGCCATTTTAATCGACCTCCCCGACCCCGCGCAGGTGAAGGACTTCGCCTTTCGCAAGGACCCGGCCCTGACCATCCAGCGCCTGGCCCATGACGTCTTTTACCAGGGCCTGAAGAACGGCGGATTAGCCGAATTGCAGCTCGTCGGAGGTGATCTCTTCGCCTACGAGGTCACCGGGGGCAGCAATCTCGACCTGCCGGACCGCGCCGTCGAGCCCACCGGTGGCGAGCGGAGTTTCGAGCGCGACCTCTATCCGCGTTACGACATCCTGCTTTGCATCTCGACCTTCTCGGCGACGGCGCCCCTGACCGCCTTCGCCAAGCGGTTCGGATTCCGCGGCGCGACGTTGCACGGGTTGAACGAGACCATTTTGCGGACCGGCCTGGCGGTCGATTACAACGCGGTCAGCCGGCAGGCGGAGAAACTCCGGCTCAGTCTCACGCGCGCCGATGCCTTCGAGATCGATTACGTCATTGGCGAACACCGGTGCACGCTCAGACTGCTCTGCGGAGGACAGGAGGCGCAAAAGAGCCACGGCCTTTGCCGCGGCGAGAAACCGGACGTGGCCAACCTCCCGGCCGGCGAGGTCTATTTCGTGCCCGAAGGCGCCGACGGCCATTTTCCGCTGCGGTACGAGGATGGGACGATCGGTTTGATGGAGGTGGTTGGGGGCCGGATTCGGAAGGCCACGTTGCTGCGTGGTCAGCAGGGCGTCATCGACGCACACAACCAAAAGCTGGCGAGCGACCCGGTCACAGGCGAGTTGGGCGAGTTGGGTTTTGGCACGCAGGAATTGCCGGCCGCGGGGCGCGACATCCAGGATGAAAAAATCCTCGGCACGCTGCATGTGGCCACCGGACGAAGTGACCATCTCGGCGGCAAGTTGACGCCGGACCGGTTTGCCGATCGGCGGAACGCCACCCACGACGACATCTTGTTTTCAAGCACCAAGACGCCCGAAATCCAGGTGCCCCGGGTGCGGATGTTTCGCGCGGGCAAGACCACGGTCGTGCTCGAGCAGTACCGGCCCGCCGCCTATTGGCGCCAGGTCCTGGCGGAGTGAGGCTGGGCTTGGGCATTGCCTGCGCCAAGGGGATGAATTACTACGAAACCGATCGCGCCCTCGCCGAGTATTTGCTGTTCCACTACGGCACACCGGAAGCGGTGCTGCCGTTCGATCCCGGCCCGCGCGCGGCCCTCGAGTTCCCGGCGCGCTGCGTTTCCGAGTGCCTGGAGCGCGATCGCCTCCGGCCCGGCGCGCGCGCCCTGGACCTGGGTTGCGCCGTGGGCCGCGCGACGTTCGAGTTGGCGCGGCATTGCGCTCGAGTCGTGGGCATCGACTGGTCGGCGCGCTTGATCGACGCCGCCCAGCGCCTGCGACGCGTCGGCACCCTGGATTTCGCGTATGCCGACGAAGGCGACCTGACCCTCGAAGCGACGGCGCGCGTGCCGGTGACGATCGATCGGCGCCGGGTCGCATTCGAGCATGGCGACGCGCTGAATCTGCGCGGCGATCTGGGCGCCTTCGACGTGGTTCTGGCTGCCAACTTGATCGACCGCCTCGAGGACCCGCGACGGTTTCTGGCGCGCGTGCCGGCCCTCGTGGCGCCTGGCGGACAATTGATCCTTACCTCGCCGTACACGTGGCTGCCGCAATACACACCGCGCGAACACTGGCTCGGCGGCTTCGAGCGTGACGGGCGGCGGGTCAAGACCCTCGACACGCTTAAAGAAATCCTCGCGCCGAATTTTCAGCTCGCCGCCTGCCGCGACCTGCCGTTCCTGATCCGCGAGCATGCGCGCAAGTTCCAGTGGAGCGTCGCCGAGGCCAGTGTGTGGAATCGAAGATGATCGAGTCCTGGGGCCTGGCCCACGCCAGCGGTCAGGGCGCCGTTTCGATTTCCTCCAAGGCCACGGACCGGGACTGGGCGGCGCTCCGGTAGGCCGCCTCGACCAGCGCCATCGTGTGGAGGTTGTCGCGGCCGCTGATGGCCGGTTGCGCGCCGGATTCGAGCGCGATCAGCAACTGCGCCATGGTGCCGATGAAGGCATCGGGAAACCAACTCTCGCTCCAGCGCGGCTGGTGGAACGCGGGGTCGCCTTTTGCCGCATAGCGCAGCGTCGAGGGCGTCGTGTAGGGATCCTGACACCAACCAATCTCGCCGATGGCCAAGCCGTTCAAGCCCTCGACCCGCCATCGAATGTAAAGGTCGGCCGGGCATCCCTCCTTGGCCGGGCCAGTCCAAGTGTCGTCGATGGCGATGCAGCGCAGCCCGTTCGCGTATTCCAGGATGTAGCTGGCGATGCCGTCGGTGTGCGGGAACGGGGTGCGCGGGTCGGGCCGGACGCTGCAGTAAATTCGCTCCGGATTGCCGAACCAGTAGCGGAAACAATCCAGGTGATGGATCGACATGATCCGTAGCGTGACCCAGCCCAGGCCGGCTTGCCACGGCATCCAATGCGGAATCCCGCGCATGTCGATGGTGGCCAGGACCGGATCGCCCAGCGTGCCGCGCTCGAGCAAGGTCTTGCCGGCGCGCACCGACTGGTCGTAGCGCATGTTCTGGTTGACGGCCAGCGTGATCCCCGCCGCGGCGCACTCGCGCACCACCTCGCGGGCCTCGGCGTAACTCGTCCCCAGCGGCTTCTGGGCCAGGATCCCCTGGACGGTCCGGCGCCGGCATGCCGCTCGAATCAACCCCATCTGCGCGTCCGGCGGGACCGCGATGTCGAGCACTTCGATGGTCGGGTCGTCGAGCAGTTGCTCACCCGTATCGTAAACCTTGGCGATGCCGTGCCGCCGAGCGACGCCTTCGGCCCGGGCGCGCGTCCGGGAAGCGATGGCCACCGGGTTGAACCCGGCCTTGCGGTAGGCCACGAGGTGGCAGTCGTTGACGATGAAGCCGGTGCCGAGAATGCCGATGCGGAAATCCCGGCGTTGGGGCAGTGGTGGATGAATATTCAGGTCCATGTTCGCACCTGGGATTTTGGCTGCGGTCAAGGCGCGCCTCACGCGCCGGCGTCTCGACCGGGAGGTATAGGCAATCCGCCGGCGCAAAACAAGCCCGGCAACAACCCGCTAGAGTCCTTGAACCCTCAAACTCTTTGCAATGAGATCAAGTTTGGGTCCGTTCTGTTTGCTGCGCTTGGGGTCTCAAGGAATCTATCAGCGAGCGAGGCCGACAAACTCCGGGTGAGGAGCCTCTGCTGCATGCGGCCGGTGTCCGAATTTGCGGGTGGAGCGCGAGTCTGTGACTCGCAGCGGCTTGATTTTGAAGCGGCTGTGCTGCGGCTCATAGAGCCGCGCTCCGAAATCAGGACACTGCCTGCATGCGGCCGGTTTTGACGGGGGCGGGCTCGTCCGCTAAGCTGTTCGGAAGCATTTGACCAGGATCCGCACCCAACGCGTGTATGCCGCGCCGGCCGCCACCGACGGCGCGCGTTACCTGGTCGATCGGCTGTGGCCGCGCGGGTTGAAGAAGGAGGCGGTGTCGCTGGCGGGTTGGTTGAAGGACGTGGCGCCGAGCGCGGCGCTGCGCCAGTGGTTCAGGCATCAGCCGGCCAAGTGGGCCGAGTTCCAGCGCCGCTACATTGCCGAGCTGGACGCGCGGCCGGCGGCATGGGAACCGCTGCTCGAGGCCGCCCGGCGAGGGCCAGTCACGCTGGTGTTCGGGGCCCGCGACCAGGCCCACAATAACGCCGTCGCGCTCAAGGCTTACCTTGAAAAGAAGTTGACCGGATTTCGGGGTGCCGGACCTGGCCGCCCAGGTTGGCGGTCCAGGCCATCAGGCCGACGGCGATGAGGCCGAGCGTCAGGACGGTGAGGGTGAACCAGGGGTGGAACGCTTGGGCACGGTGGAACCCGAGCCGGCCAGCCAGCGCCAGCAGCCCAAGCAGGAGGGTGGCGGCCGACGCCAGTTGCGCGGTTTCCTCGTGCCGATCGATCAGGGCCTGGGCCGCGCCGTCCAGGGGCTGAATGAACGCGGCCGCCGGTTTGCCGGTCAGGTAGGTCGGGATGGTGAGGATGGCCACGACGACGAGCGTCTCGAGGCCGAGTCGTTCCCAGTGGCGGCTGCGCTGGCCGACCGCTACGGCCAACCAGCCGACGCCCAATGCCAGCCCCAGCACCGGCAGGTGGTTCAGCAGCAAATGCCAATGCGCCGCGCTCACGGCAGTCCGGCTCCCCGGATTATCGCGTCGCCTTGCCGCAAAGGATGAAGCAGCTCAAACTGCCGACCGCCAACAGCAGGCCGACTCCCAGTAGCGGGACGGATGCGGTGATTACTCCGGCCGCGCTGAGCAGGAATCCCACAAACCCGATCGCGAACAGGCCGAGGCCACACGGCCCGGGCTCGGACATGCTCGACTCGCCGGCGGCGGGCGGTGGCACCGTTTTCAATTCATCTTCCATGACGGAATTGTAGCCGGTTCTGGGGAATTGAAAGCGAAAAATTGCCGGGCTTCTCCCCGGCACCGATTCGGCCCGCGAACCGCCCCGGCCACTCGCCCCTCGACTCGCGGAACGCCCACGTTTATGTTTCCCCTCGATGTTGACACAGGCCTTAGTCATCGCCGGCCGCGAGTTTCGCTCCCGCCTGATCCTGGGCACCGGCAAGTTTTCCTCGCCGGAGGCGATGCGCGACGCGTTGGAAGCCAGCGGCGCCGAGTTGGTCACTGTCGCCCTGCGACGGGCCGATCTGAGTGGCCGGCACGACCCGTTCGCCAACATCCTGGATTTTCTCGATCCCAAACGGTATCTCGTCCTGCCCAACACCAGCGGCGCCCGCGACGCGGTCGAGGCGGTGCGGTTGGCGCGATTGGCGGCGGCGGCCGGCTTGCCCCGCTGGATCAAGCTCGAGATTCATCCTGACCCTCGCTATTTGCTGCCCGATCCGGTCGAGACGTTGGCTGCGGCGGAAACGCTGGTGCGGGAGGGGTTCGTGGTCCTGCCCTACATCAACGCGGACCCCGTGCTGGCCAAGCGGCTGCAGGAAGTTGGCGTGGCGACGGTCATGCCGCTGGGTTCGCCCATTGGCTCCAACCGGGGCCTGCAGACCCGCGACCAGGTGCGCATCATCCTGGAGCAGGCGACCGTGCCGGTCGTTGTCGATGCCGGCCTGGGCGCGCCCAGCCACGCGGCCGAGGCGATGGAATTGGGAGCCGACGCGGTGCTGGTCAACACGGCGATTGCCGTGGCCGCCAATCCCAACCGGATGGCGATGGCTTTCAAACTGGCCGTCGAAGCCGGGCGCGCCGCATTCGAGGTCGGGTTGGCGGCGCGGCAGGAAACGGCCAGTCCCACCAGTCCCTTGACGGCGTTTCTGGAGTGATTGCCCAGCGAATTATGCCTCTGCCTGGGACGACACTTCCGCTCCGCCGCGTGGCCGGCCTGCTGGCTCGCGCCGCCCGAAGCCGCGTATTGGTCGTAGGCGACGTGATCCTCGACCAATTCATCTGGGGCCGCGTGGCGCGCATCTCGCCGGAAGCGCCGGTGCCGGTCGTCGAGTTCGATCGAGAGAGTTGCATGCCTGGCGGGGCCGCCAACGTCGCGCGGAATCTGACGGCCCTCGGGGCGCGGGCGGAGTTGTTCGGGGTGGTGGGCCATGACGAACCGGCGAGGCAACTCCGGCGGTTATTACTCGAACAAACGGTCGATTGTGACGGCGTGCTGGCCCATCGCGCGCGGCCCACGAGCATCAAGACCCGGATCATCGCTCATCAGCAGCAGGTCGTGCGGATGGACCGCGAGTCCCGCGTGGAACTGGATTCGGGGATGGTGGCGCGATTGCTGGGTGCCCTGCGGGCGCGCCTGGCACGGGCCGACGCCGTGATTGTCGGCGATTACGGCAAGGGCGTGATCACCCAGCGCCTGCTCGATGAACTGCGCCAGACCTGTCGTCGGCGCGGTATCTGGCTGAGCCTGGACCCCAAGCCGGTCCATCACCTGGACCTGCGTGGGCTGTCCCTCATCACCCCCAACCGCACCGAAGTCTTCGAACTGGCCGGCCTGTCGGATGGCACGCGCGCGCCCGATCCGTTGGCGGACGCGAGCCTGTTGCGGGCGGCGGAAATCCTCCTGCGCGATTTGCAACCGGCCCTGCTGCTGGTCACCCTGGGCGAGCAAGGCATGCTCCTGTGTCAGCGCGGCCAGAAACCGGTCCACATCCCGACCGCGGCCCGCGAGGTGTTCGACGTGTCGGGCGCCGGCGACACGGTGATTGCGTCGTTCACGCTGGCGGTCGTGGCCGGGGCCTCGCCGGTCGAGGCCGCGATTTTTTCCAATCGCGCGGCGGGCGTGGTGGTCGGCAAGGTGGGCACGGCGACGGTCGGCCGGACGGAGTTGCTGGCCAGTTTCGATGGCGGAAGATGAGCCCCGCCGTGTTCTTCGATCGCGACGGCGTGCTCATCCAGGAGCGTCATTACCTGCACCGAGCGGAGGAGGTCGTCATTTTCCCCGGCGTGAGCGACGCCCTCCGGCGGCTGCAGCACGCCGGGTTTCTCCTGTTCGTCGTGACCAACCAGTCGGGAGTCGGTCGCGGCTATTTCACGCTGGCGGACGTCGAACGCGTGCACGCGCACCTCGCCGCGGAATTGCAGCGGGCGGGGGTCCGGCTCCAGCGGTTCTATGTGGCGCCCGAGGCGCCCGAGCAGCCGAGTCGCGGCCGGAAGCCGTCGCCGCAGTTCCTGTTCGACGCCCGGGACGAATTCGACGTGGACCTGGCGCGCAGTTACATGGTCGGCGACAAGCGGATCGACCTCGAGTGCGGCTGGAACGCCGGCGTCCGCCAGAGCCTGCTGGTCCGCACCGGCTACGGTGCCGAGCTGGAGCGCACCGAGTCCGGCAAGCTTGCCCCGGCCGTCATCGTGGATGACGTGGCGGCGGCGGTGGCATGGATTTTGGCTCAGGCTCACTCCGGAATCGGCTGAATCAAATAACGGTTGACGCCGCCGCGGCTGCTGAGGATGGTGGCGGCAGGCGCACCATGATACTCAGAGCGGATGATCCATTGGCTGGCCAAGTCGTGCGCGCGATCAAGGCGGGCGACGTGGAGGCCCTGCCAGGCCTGCTGGCGGCCCATGCCGGACTTGCCGCCGCGCGGATCCAGGGCGCTCGCGGCTCGCAAACCGTCTTGCACGTCGTCACCGATTGGCCCGGGTTCTTCCCTAACGGCCCGGCGGTCGCGAAGTTGCTCCTGGCCGCCGGCGCCGATCCGAATGTCAGGACTGAAGGGGCCAAAGGCGAAGCGGGCGAGACCCCGCTCCAGTATGCGGCCAGCAACGACGATGTCGAGGTTGCCGAGGCCCTGGTCGTTGGGGGCGCGGAGATCGAGGCCCGGGGCGGGTCCATTGCCGGAGGCACCGCCTTGGAAAACGCGATCGGTTACGGGTGCTGGCGCGTGGCGCGGCTGCTCCTCCAGCACGGGGCCAAGGTCGAAAAGCTATGGCAAGCCGCGGCGCTCGGCATGACGGCTCGAGTGGAGAAGTTCCTCCAGGAGGCTCCCGCCCCATCGAGTGAAGAGGTCAACCACGCCTTCTGGCACGCCTGTCGGGGGGGGTATCGCCGCACGGCGGAGTTTCTGTTTGCTCGCGACGTGGACCTGAATTGGATCCCGGACTACGCCAAGGAGAACCCGCTGGCCATCGCTCGGAGCGCGGGGATGGATACGGGGCGGGAGGCGCTGATAAACTGGCTGAGGGCCCAAGTGGATTCCGCCCGCTAAAAACGCGGGTCAAATCGCGGTCTCGGGACCGTGCGCGCCCGACTCGGTCCGCGCCTTGCTCGACGCGGGCGCCAGCTTGGACGCGGTCAAGTTCCCTTCCGGCTGCGCGGAGGCGGACGAGCTGGTCAAGGCGCATGGCGCCGTGGAACGACCGGGTAAATGGAGGAGGTGCGTGAAGCGTCACTATTTGAAAACCTGATGACGCGACGCCGGATGATAAGCATTGACCCAGGCGCCAGGAACGGAGAACGTCGAACCCGCCGGAACCGACATCAGTCCACTGACCACTGACCACGGACGACTGACCTTCACTCATGCTCAACGACCTGAGATTCGCCGTTCGTCAGTTGCTCAAGAACCCCGGGTTCACCGCCGTCGCCGTGCTGGTCCTGGCCCTCGGCATCGCCGGCAATATCGTCGCGTTCAGCTTTTACAATTCGTTCTTCCTGCGTCCGTTTCCGTTCCGGGAGGCGGACCGGTTGGTTGACCTGGACGAAACCGCGCCGCGCTGGAACCTGGAATACACCGGCCTGTCGTACCTGAGTTTCGACGCGTGGCGACGCGAGAGCCGGTGCTTCCAGAGCATGGGGGCGTGGGCCGGAGGCGCTTACAATCTCGCCACTCGATCCAGTGTGGAGCGGGTCAGCGGAGCACGCGTAACGCACGACCTGGCGGCGGTGCTGGGTCTTCAGCCAGTCCTGGGACGGTTCTTCACCCCCGAGGAGGACCGGCCGGGTGGCGCCAAGGTCGTGGTGCTCGGTCAACGATTGTGGCAGCGGTTGTTTGGGGGCGCCGACATTCTGGGCCAGAGCCTGCGGCTGGACCAGGACGTTTACACCATCGTCGGCGTGCTCCCGAAAGACACGTCCATGCTTGAAAACACCGACCTCTGGGTCCCGTTGGCCGAGAATTCGAACTCGCAAGATAACTGGTATCTCAGTGGCGCGGGTCGGTTGAAGCCCGGGGCCACACTGGCCCAAGCCCGCGAGGAGCTGCGGCGCGTCCACCGCTCGCTGATCGACCAGCGCAAGGCCACTGAGAACACCTTCCCGCGGCTCTCTCCGCTCAGCGAACGCTATTTCGGACCGGCACGCCTGGTGATCGATGTTTTTCTGTCTGCCGCGCTGCTGGTGCTCGTCATCGCCGGCGGCAACGTCGCCGCCCTGATGTTGGCGCGCGGCCTGGCCCGGTCCCGTGAGTTCGGGGTGCGTTTGGCCTTGGGTGCCACGGGGTGGAGCGTCGCGCGCTTGATTGGGATTGAGGCGTTGCTGGTATCGGGTCTAGGCGGGGTCCTGGGCGCCTGCCTGGGGTTTTGGGGGCTACGCGCCTTGCTGGCCGCCCTGGGGGGGATGCTGCCGGGCTGGTTGCATTTTGACTTCGATTGGCGTGTCGGTCTGTTCATCCTGTTGCTGGTGCTGGCGGTGGGGTGCCTCGGCGCGCTCCCGACCATCCGTTCCGCCCTCGGCACCATCCGTCCGGGAGCGCTGCAGTCCTCCGCCCAGCAATCCACGGTATCGATCCCCAGGCGCCGCGCGCTGAATGCCTTGGTCGTGGCGGAACTGGCCATCACCGTCGTGGTGACCATCCAGGCCGGATTGCTCGTGCAGGCCTTTCGTTGGCTGCAACGCGCCGATCCCGGTTACCGCCCGGCCAATGTTCTCCTTTATGAGCTGGCGCTGCCGGCTGGTAAATACGGTTCGCCGGAGGCGCGCGTCGCTTTCTTCCGAAACCACTTGGAGGCGGTGCGGCATTTGCCTGGGGTCATGGACGCCAGCGCCGTGAGCGCGCCGCCATTGGGCGAGCACTGGGGCACGTTCTTTGATATCGAGCATGCCGCCCCACGCCGACCGCAAGATCCGGACCCCGTGGTGCTGCAGCGCATCGCGTTCCCGGGTTACTTCGAGACGATGGGGATCCGGCTCTTGAAAGGGCGGACCTTCACCGAGCGCGATGGGCTGAACGAAGGCGCTCTGGCGGTCGTCGTCAACGAACTCTTCGTCCAGCAGTTCTGGCCGAACCAGGAAGCGTTAGGCAAGCGTATCCGCTCGCGCGGTTCCAACCGCCCGTGGATGACGGTGGTCGGAGTCGTGCACGACGTGAAGCACTACGGCATGGACCGGCCCATGATCCCCGGGGTCTATTTGCCGTATGCGCAGATGCCGCTGGGCCAGATGTCCGTGGTGGTGCGCGCGGCTGGTCCGCCCGCCACGATTCTCCCCGCCGTGCGCGCCCTCCTGCGGCAGACCGACCCGGAACTACCCGTGTTCGGCGTCGCCACGCTCCAAGAGCGGCTCACGCGTTCGATCTGGCTGCGGCGGTTGTATTCCGCGCTGATCGGGATTCTGGCGGGGGCGGCCTTGCTCATGGCCATGGGCGGGATCTTCGGCGTCTTCTCCTACGTCGTGGGCCGGCGGAACCGGGAGCTTGCGATTCGCCTGGCCCTGGGCGCGTCGCCGAAGTCGGTCGGCTGGCTGGTGCTGCGCCAGGGATTGCGCCTGGTCCTGACTGGGGTCGGTATCGGCCTCGCTCTAGCGCTGGCGACAACGCCCCTGATGCGGAGCCTGCTGTTTGGGGTTAGCTCGTCGGACCCGCTCACCTTCGGCGCGATCGCCGTCCTGCTGGGTGCGGTCGCGTTGCTCGCGTGCTGGGTGCCCGCCTGGCGCGCCACCCGGATTCACCCGATGGAGGCGCTGCGATGCGAGTGAGCCGATTGCAGATTGCAGATTGCAGATTTTCCCTCCGACCTTGACTGGGCCTTGCGATTGACGTACGCGAGTGCAGAATCTTCGAAGTGATGTTCATACAACTCCAGCCCCACTGCCCCACGCCTCCCTGCTCCTGACCACTGACAACTGGCCACGGACGACTGACGACTAACAACTGACCACGGACGACTTTTATGATCCAACTCCGCAACCTGGAAAAACACATCGACACCAAGGCCGGCCCTCTCTACCTGCTGCGCCAGATCAACCTGGACATCGGGGACGGCGAGTTCCTTACCATCATGGGCCCCTCGGGCGCCGGCAAGTCCACCTTGCTCAGCATCCTGGGCCTGTACGACCACGCCTGGGACGGTGAATTCCATTTTCTCGACCAGGCCGTGCACAAGCTGCCCGTCAAGCAGCGCGCCGCGCTGAACAAGCGGCACATCGGGTTTGTCTTCCAACAGTTTCACCTGCTCGACGACTTGACCGTGGCGGAGAACCTCGACATCCCGCTTTCCTACCGGGACATCAAGAAGCCCGAGCGCCAGGCGATCGTCGCGGACCTGCTGGACCGGTTCGGGATGGTGGCCAAGAAGGATTTGTTCCCGAGCCAACTCTCGGGCGGCCAACAGCAGTTGGTAGCCGTGGCGCGCGCGCTGGTCGCCAAGCCCGCCTTGATTCTCGCCGACGAACCGACTGGCAATCTCCACACCGACCAGGGCCGCGAGATCATGGAGCTTTTCAAGAAGTTGAACGCGCAGGGCACCGCGATCATCCAGGTGACCCACAACGAGGCCTGGGCCGCCTATGGACACCGGATCATCCGCTTGCGCGACGGCTGGATGGAGAAATGACGGACTTGCGTCCGAGGCCCGCAGGTTTACGCAGAATGATCCCGAGCTTGGGCGCACGCATGAGCGCCACGTTCTCCTCCGTCTCGGGACGCGGAGTAACGCGAATAGACTCTTGCTGCGCTGAAGGCGCGAATCGTATTCCAGATTGTAGCATAATCCCGGCCTTCAGCGCGCCAGTCTGACTGTGACAGGGGCCTTTCCACTGAGCCACCCTGACGCATTTGGCGCAGTCTGACCGTGGGGTTCAGTCGGGGGTAAATATATAATCTGCTGTCCATGTGATGGTTGAGAGAATGATGGCGACTTGGCATTGTCGTTGCTACGGGAGGGGAGAGAGCGAACGAAGAAATTTTATGG
This sequence comes from Verrucomicrobiota bacterium, assembly GCA_018969165.1. Taxonomy (GTDB): domain Bacteria; phylum Verrucomicrobiota; class Verrucomicrobiia; order Limisphaerales; family JAGWYX01; genus JAGWYX01. The sequence continues at coordinate 1,409 of JAGWYX010000001.1, read as the reverse complement.
CTAAAGTCCTTGGCATCGATTTGGGAACGACCAACTCCTGCATGGCGATCATGGAGGGGGGCGAGCCGGTCGTGCTGGAGAATTCGGAAGGCAAACGGACCACCCCCTCGGTGGTCGCCTTCACCAAGAGCGAGGAGCGGCTGGTGGGCGACGCCGCCAAACGTCAGGCGGTCACCAATCCGCGCAATACGGTTTACTCGATCAAACGCTTCATGGGCCGCAAATTCAGCGAGGTCCAGGAGGAAATCAAACGGGTGCCTTACAAGGTGGTCCGCACCGCCAACGGCGACGCCGCCGTCGAAGTCGAGGTCGAAGGCAAGGCAAAGGCCTTCAGTCCGCCCGAGGTTTCGGCGATGATACTGGCCAAGCTCAAGGCTGATGCGGAGATGCGGCTGGGCGAAAAGATCACCCAGGCCGTCATCACGGTGCCCGCGTATTTCAACGATTCGCAACGGCAGGCCACCAAAGATGCCGGGCGCATCGCTGGCCTGGAGGTGCTCCGCATCATTAACGAGCCGACGGCCGCCTCGCTCGCCTACGGTCTGGACAAAAAGAAGGACGAGAAGATCGCCGTCTATGACCTGGGCGGCGGCACCTTCGACATCTCCGTGCTGGAGATCGGCGACGGAGTCTTCGAGGTCAAAGCCACCAACGGTGACACACACCTGGGAGGCGACGACTGGGACGCGCGGCTCATGGATTGGATTCTCGACGAATTCAAGAAGGAGCACGGCATGGACCTGCGCAAGCAGCCGGATGCCCTCCAGCGCATCAAGGAGGAAGCCGAGAAAGCCAAGATCGCCTTGTCCAGCTCTCAGCAATACGAGATCAATCTGCCGTTCATCACCGCCGACGCCAGCGGTCCCAAGCACATCAGCATGAAGCTGACGCGGGCCAAGATGGAGCAGCTCTGCGATAACCTCTTCGAGCGCACCATCACCCCGGTCCGCAATTGTCTGAAGGATGCCGGCATCACGGCCGAGAAGATCGATGAACTGGTCCTGGTCGGCGGGATGACCCGCATGCCCCGCGTGGTGGACACCGCCAAATCGCTCGTCGATAAACCCCCGCACCAGGGCGTTAACCCCGATGAGGTGGTCGCCGTCGGCGCCGCCATCCAGGGCGGCGTCCTCAAAGGCGAAGTCAAAGACGTTCTGCTGCTGGACGTGACCCCGCTGTCCCTCGGCATCGAAACCCTCGGCGGCGTGTTCACCAAACTCATCGAGCGCAATACCACCATCCCCACCCGCAAATCCGAGATCTTCTCGACCGCCTCCGACAATCAGCCCGGCGTCGAGATCCACGTCCTGCAGGGCGAACGCCCCCTGGCGCGCGACAACAAGACCATCGGCAAATTCCACCTCACCGACATCCCGCCGGCTCCGCGCGGGATGCCGCAGATCGAGGTC
>JAGWYX010000308.1 GCA_018969165.1 Verrucomicrobiota bacterium | reverse complement strand
GGCCAAGGCCAATTTGCCCTGGGGCGTCGTTGCGCGGGCAGTCGAGTATCGCCGAGGATACCCTCCTACCCGCACGCCTAGCCCCAGGGCAAATTGGCCGCTGGCAAACTGTATTCTATCCCAGGGTCTGGTCAGTATGTCGCGGCGCTCGAGCACGGCATCGAGCGACTCAAGACCTTGCCCCTGTCCCTGCGGTTGGTTCGCGAGTTGCACGAGAAGTTGATGGCCGGTGTGCGGGGCGGGCAGGCGACGCCGGGCGAATTCCGGGGCGCGCAAAACTGGATCGGCCCACCGGGCGCCACACTCAACCAGGCGTCCTATGTTCCACCGCCCGCCGAGGCGTTGGCAGACCAACTTGCGAATTGGGAGCGATTCCTGCACAACCGCACCCAACCGCCGCTGATTCATGCCGCGCTGGCGCATTACCAGTTCGAAGCGATCCATCCATTTCTGGATGGCAATGGCCGCGTCGGTCGTTTGCTGATCACGCTCCTGCTCGACGAACGCGAGATTCTGCCGGCGCCGTTGCTCTACCTCTCGGCGTTCTTCGAGGCGACGCGAACGGACTACCACGCCCACCTGCGCAACGTGACTGAACTGGCCGACTGGGAAGGGTGGCTGCAATATTTCCTCAACGGCGTGGCGCGCCAGTCCGAGGACGCGCTCAACCGAGCCGAGCGGCTTAACGAACTGCTCGAGCAATGGCGGATCAAGTTGGCTGGAATTCCAAACACGCAGGTTGCGCTCCGGTTGATCGCTTGCCTTGGTGCGAACCCGTTCGTAACGCCGCGCGGGGCGGAAGGACATTTGGGTCTCGCTTATAATACCGTGATGCGGGCGATCCGCCAGTTGCAGGAACGGAAGATTCTCAGTCTGGTCAGTGAGGTGAAACGGGGTCGGGTTTTCTGCGCCCGTCCGCTATTGGACATCCTCGAGGAACCAGCTCGGTTGACACCGGGCAGACTGTGACCGAGCGATTCGCCGCGACGCGGGCGTATTCACGATACGGCGTCGGTGGGAAGGGTCCCCGCTGTAGGCGTCCACTACGGAGACGGCTGACGAGGCTCGTGAGGGCTCAGGCCATGGCGGTGGCTGGCGCGCCTTGGACGAGGTAGTCCAGAATCTCGCCTTGCAGGCGCTCGATCTCGAGTCGGCAGCCGGAACTCAGGGCGAGCCACTCCTCCGGTCGAGCCGTGTTGCGCAGCGTTTCCAGCAGGCGCTCGACTTTGGCAACGCGTTCCCGTGTTACCGCCAGTTCTTGCTCGTTTCTGATCATAGCTCGATGTCTAATATGTCACGTTTCGTGCCGTCGCGCTTGGTCTGCAAGACATCCATGAAAACCCGGGGTGATTTTTCCTGACGATTGCTGACGGTAGAAGTGCGTTTTAGCACAGTTCGGCCGCAATTCTCATTCTGGCCCGGGGCTCTGTGAACCGCCACAGTGCGCGCCCCCTGCCGTTGGGATTGAAGACAATTCCAGGCCCCGTCCGCCCGGCCGCCGCTGCGGGTCGCAGACCCGCGCTCCAAAAGGAGATTGGCGGGTTCTGGCGTCTCTTTCCTCCGCGCGGGCTTCTGAGCGAGGCGCGCCTCGCTACTGGTCGCCGAAGCGGGTCGGGGTGCAGTAGAACGGGCCGGGTTTTTGCTTGGCCTCGATCTCGTATTGGTTGCTCTGGATGAAGGAGACGTGGCCGGCGTAACCACCGATGACGGCGCCCAGGGAATGGACGTATCCGATCCCCTCGCTGTCCGGGTAGCTGCTGGCGTCATTGAACATGAAGGGGTCGTTGCGCCGGGTTTCCCACATTTCGTAGGCGGTGCCGCTGTATTGCATGTCGGTGATCTTGTAGGAGTCCGGACGCTTGCCTTCATGGCTGCCGAAGCCGCAATTGGCCCCGTTCATGATATAGCTGGACATCTGCTGACCGCGCTGGAGAAACGTGTTCCGGTACGGTCCATTGGTAAAGTCAACCGGGCACCAATAGGTCTTGACCGCCCCGGTGTATTGCCACCAGAGGCCGCTGACGTAGTTGCTGGGATTGCTGTCGATGTTGCCGCCCGTGCGATGGACAAAGCCGTTATGGGGATTGTAAAGCCATCCCGGGTCGTCACCGCCGCCGGAACCCCAGTTCGGATAGACCAGTTGATCGTTGTTATCGTTGCAATACATGTTGTTGGCCAGCATCAACTGTTTCATGTTGTTGACGCAAACGGTGCGATCGGCCTTGTCGCGGGACTTGGCCAGGGCGGGCAGGAGCATGCTGGCCAGGATGGCGATGATGGCGATGACAACGAGGAGCTCGATCAGGGTGAACGCGGTCTCGGGCCGGAGCCGCGGGCGACGAATCCAGGAAATGGGTGCGAATCGCGGATGCATAAGGGCAGTCGGAAATTTGGGTTACGTTACGGCTTGGGGTCTATCTACGACACTTTGCCCCCGCCGTCAACAATTTCGCAGTGTGCGTTTTAAGGCACAGTCCAGGCAGGCGGCTGGCTTAGGGTCCGTCAAGAAATAAGCTATACATTCGCGGCAAGGGATTTTTGGCTCAGACGAGGCGCGAGCGACGAGCATGCCCCGTGTGGGCCTGTGAGGAGCGAGAACGAAGTCTGAGCCAAAAAGACCTGCCGCCCGGAGGGTTGTGCTCAATTTGGAGCACGGTTCTGCGACCCGCAGCAGCGGCCAGGCGGACGGGCCTGGAATTGTGATCAATACCAACGGCAGGGTGAGCCTGCTGCGGCTCACAGAGCCGCGCTCCTGGCCAAAACGAGATTGGCTGCGCCAGAACTGTGCCAAAACTTGACTTGATTACAGCCAGTCACACGGTTAAAGGACTCGAGCGACGCGGGCGCCGGACCGGTGGACGGCAGGCGCGGTTGAACCGTAGCAATGGACCGTTTTGGACTTTCCGAATTGGGGCGTCGGACCGCGCCACCGCCGATTTCGTGGCTGATGCGGCTGGCGCTGGACCGGCGTCGGCTGATCTCGTTGGCCGCCGGTTTCACCGACCGCGCCACCCTGCCGGTCGCCGAGGCGCGTCAACTGCTCGATGGACTCCTGCATTCCGCGAAGGACGCCCGGCCGAGCTTGCAATACGGACCGACGGAGGGCGACCCGCGTCTGCGGCGCGTGACGGCCGGGCACGTGCGCGACCTGGACGGGAGGGCGGCGGGAAGCGAAGCCGGGTATTCGCCAGCCCGGGTCCTGATTACGCACGGTTCGCAGCAACTGCTTTACATGGTGGCCGAGTGCCTGGCTGACCCGGGCGACATCATCCTGGTCGAAGACCCCACTTACCTGGTGTTTCTGGCCATCGTGCAGAGCCACGGCTTGCGGTGCCGCGGCATCCCGGTCGGGCCTGAGGGTTTGGACCTCGAATTCCTCGACCGCCTTCTGGCGGGCTTGCAGCGGAGCGGCGAGCTGGGTCGAGTGAAACTCTGCTACCTGGTGAGCTATTTCCAGAATCCCACGGGGGTGACGACGAGCTTCGAGAGGAAGGCCGGCTTGCTGGAGTTGCTGCGCCATTACGAGCGGGCGGCCGGGCACCGGATTTACCTGCTGGAAGACAGCGCTTACCGGGAACTGCGGTTTGCGGGCCCGGACGTGCCATCGGCCCTGGCGGTGCGGGGCCACCAGGACCGGCTCATTTACAGCGGCACCTACAGCAAACCGTTCGCGACCGGGGTGCGCGTCGGGTATGGATTTCTGCCCGAGCCGCTTTTCACGGCGGTGAACCGGGTGAAGGGGAACCACGATTTTGGCACGTCGAACCTGCTGCAGCAACTCTTGGCCCGGGCACTGGCTTCGGGTTGCTACGCGGCGCACCTCGAGGTGTTGCGGCGGCGCTACGCCCACAAGGCCCGCGTCATGACCAAAGCTTTGCGGACCCATTTCCCGGCGCAAACCCAGTGGCAGGAGCCGGCGGGCGGGCTTTACGTTTGGGCGCGCCTGCCCAAGCGGCTGCGTTCGGGCGCCGGGTCGGTGCTGTTCCAAAACGCGCTGACCAAGGACGTGCTGTATGTGCCCGGGGCGCTGTGTTACGCCGCCGATCCGCGGCGGCGCAAGCCCGATCACGAAATGCGACTGAGCTTTGGCGGGGCGACCGAGGCCGATATCCGGACCGGCATTGCCCGGTTGGGCGGGGTGGTCAAGCAGTTGGTGCGCTGAGGCGGGGCCGGAATGGCGTCAAGGTCGGGAGGCGGCGCCGCGGCGCACGCCGTTTTGGGCTGGCACGAGCAATCGGCGCCGTCCGCGCATACCTGGATGGGCGAGAGAGCGTGGGGCTCCGTCTCGAGGTGGATTCTGGCGCACGGGAAACACACCGTCTTCGCCTGCGGTCGCGCAGGCGATCGGACCGCGGCTTGTCCCAAGCCGCAGCGCGTGCCTGGCCGCTGCGGGTTGCGGACAACCCGCGGTCCGGTTCACGGGAAGCCTCCTTTCGCGATGGCGCAGGCAATGGGCCCCTGAACCGAGGCACCTCCTCTCCCGCCCGGTAGCAGCCGACGTTAGTCGGCTCCAATTCGTTGGCGAGCAGATGGAGCGGACTGACGTCCGCTGCTACTCGATTCATGGAATGCCTCCGTGCGCGAATGCGCATGAAAAGGGAATACGACCCAGGTAAGGCGGCCCCTTCGCACTCATGGTCTGCGCGTGGATGCCATGTTTCTACCGCGGTCATCCGACCCGGGGGGCACATTCCTGGAGGTCTTCGCGGCTCAGTTCATCGCGAGTTTCAAGGCAGGGATAGCGCGCGGCGGCGGCTTCGCCCGCGTAACGCAGGCGACGCCTCGCTCATTCAACCGGGCGGCCAGGCCATAGGACGGCCGCCGAGCAGGTGACAATGCAGGTGCGGGACCGACTCGCCGGCGTCGGGGCCGTTGTTGATCACCAGCCGGTAGCCGGTGGCGTCGAGCCCGAGTTGGCGGGCGATCTCGGCGGCTTTGAGCAGGAGGTGGCCCAGCATGGCATGGTCTTGGGGCTGGGCGTCGGCGAGCCGCGGGATCGGTTTGCGCGGCACGATCAGGACGTGGGTGGGCGCCTTGGGGTTGATGTCGCGGAACGCCACGATCCGGTCGTCCTCGAACACGATGGTGGCCGGGATTTCACGCGCGACGATTCTTTCGAACAGGGTTTGACTCATGGCAATCGAGAGTTCTTGAGGGGCAGGACCAGAGCAACGGCGTGGACGCCAATACTTGATTTGAGCACAAAAAGTATCGGAACTCAAGGTTGCTATCGCACCACCATCGCGCAGGCCGCGGCCTGGGCCTCGGCCCGCAGACAGCCGCGCAGGAAATCCACGATGTCGTCGTTGAGTCGCTGGCAGCGGTCGGTCCATCGGCGGGCGCCGACCAGTTGCTTGACGCATCCGCGCAGGCCGCTAAACCGGACGATCTGGGGTGAGTCGCGCAAATGCTCGCGCAGGGCCTCGCGCAAGCGGGCGAAGAAGACCAGCTCGCAGCCCTTGCCCGATTCGCAGGCCAGGCGACGCAAATCCGCGTCGGCCACGCGGGCCGGCGCCGGCGGGGCCACCTGAGTGGCGATCGGGTCCAGGCCGCGGAGGGTGCGTTCCAGGGCGGCGGAGAATTCGGCGACCGACACCCAGTCGCGCGCCAGGTCGTGCCGGAAATAATGCAGGACCGCGCGCGCGGCCTGCCGGACCATCTCCGGATCGAGCAGGGAGGCGGCATCGCCGAACAGCTCGACGGT
>JAGWYX010000307.1 GCA_018969165.1 Verrucomicrobiota bacterium | reverse complement strand
GGCGGTGTCCGAATTTGCGGTTGGAGCGCGAGTCTGTGACTCGCAGCAGCTTGATTTTGAAGCTGCAGTGCTGCGGCTCATAGAGCCGCGCTCCAAAATTAGGACACTGCCAAAAACTTGACTTGATTAGCGCAAGTTTCAAGATTCGAGGATTCCATTGATTCTGCAAATCCTATGAACCGCAAAGATGGTCATCTTCGAAATATCGGCACCGCCCTGGTCGCGGCTTGGATACTCACCGCTTCAACCTGGGCGCAACCGGCTGCGCCCGCGCCGGCACCACCCGGTCCACGCCCCGGTCCACGCCGCGGGTCGCAGGGGCCGTTGGTGATCTCGCCCGAGGTGCATTCGGATCGGCGGGTCACGTTCCGCGTCCTGGCGCCGCGTGCGGAGAACGTGCGGCTGGCCGGGGGCGATATTCCCGGCAACGGCCGGGGCGCCGAGATGAGCAAAGGGACCAACGGGGTCTGGGAGGTGACGCTCGGTCCGATCGATCCGGGGGCTTACCGTTACAATTTCATCGTGGACGGCCTGGCGGTGGTGGATCCGCGCAGCCCGGCCGTGAGTGAGTCGAACAACAATGTCTGGAGCCTGGTCTATGTCCCCGGCGCGGCCTTCATGGACACGCTCGACGTGCCGCACGGCGCGGTGGCAGCGGTGACGTACTACTCGACCGCGTTGCGACGGTTCCGTCGCATGCACATCTACACGCCGCCCGGCTACGAGTCGGGACGCGGCAGGTTCCCGGTCTTTTACCTGCTGCATGGCGCGGGGGATTGCGATGATTCGTGGACGTCGGTGGGCCGGGCGGGGTTCATCCTGGACAACCTGATTGCGGCCGGGAAAGCCAAGCCGATGGTGGTGGTGATGCCGGCGGGACACACCCGGCCGTTCGGATTCGGACTGCGGGGCGGCGGGCGAGAGGCGGGCGGCGCGGGACGGCCGCCGGTGGACGAATTTGCGCAGGATTTCCTGACCGACATCGTGCCTTACGTCGAGCAGCATTACCGGGTGCGGACAGACCGGGCGGATCGCGCCATCGCGGGGCTTTCGATGGGCGGGAGCCAGAGCCTGAACGTCGCGCTTCCGCACCTGGACCGATTTGCCTACGTGGGCGTATTCAGTTCGGGATTGATCGGCGCGTTTGGCGGCGGCCGCGGGCCGGGGGCCGCGGGCGGCGGTCCGACCTGGGAGGAGCAGCACCAGGCCGCGCTCGACAACGCCCAATGGAAGCACGGTCTGAAGCTAATCTGGTTCAGCACCGGCAAGGACGATTTTCTGCTCAATACCACGCGGTCCACGGTCGAGCTGCTTCGGCGGCACGGCTTCGACCCGGTCTTCCACGAGTCGCCGGGGGCGCACACGTGGATCAACTGGCGCAATTACCTCAACGAGTTCGCGCCGCAGTTGTTTCGGTAAGGCCCGGTCGGGGTGCGGACATTTGGCCGATTGCCGGCGCGGCCCGGTCTGGAGCGAGGGGCGGGGTCGAAGCCCCGGGTCAACGTCGCACGCGGTCAGGCGCGCGTCGCGGGCAGTGTCCTAATTTCGGAGCGCGGCTCTATGAGCCGCAGCACGGCAGCTTCAAAATCAAGCTGCTGCGAGTCACAGACTCGCGCTCCAACCGCAAATTCGGACACCGCCGCGTCGCGGCGTCGCTTGACACGTCGCTGGGCAGGCTTCATTTTCCCCTGATCGGCCGGCCGCGTGCCGGCCAAGTTTTCTTATGAATCAACGGCATAATTTATTCAATTCGCGGCAGACTTTTGACACGGGCAACGGAGGATTCGGGATGTTCTACTGCCTCCCGGCACTCGAGCAGGCCGGGCTGGGAGCCATCTCGCGATTGCCCGTGTCGATCCGCCTGGTGCTGGAGGCGGTCCTGCGCAATTGCGACGGGAAGAAAGTCACCGAGCAGAACATCCGCGAGTTGGCGGCCTGGCAGCCGCGGGGCGAGCGGACGGCGGAGATCCCCCTGGTGGTCGCGCGGATAGTGCTGCAGGATTTCACCGGCGTGCCGTTGCTGGTGGATTTGGCGGCGATGCGATCGGCGGTCGAGCGGCTGGGCCGGAATCCCAAGCTGATCGAGCCGTTGGTGCCGGTGGATTTGGTGGTGGATCACTCGGTGCAGGTCGATGAGGCCGGCAATGCCGGGGCCTATCGCCGGAACCTGGAGCTGGAGTTCCAGCGCAACCGCGAGCGTTACCAGTTTCTCAAGTGGGGCATGCAGGCCTTCGAGACGTTCAAGGTGGTGCCGCCGGGCATCGGCATTGTGCACCAGGTCAACCTCGAATACCTGGCCAAGGGGGTGCTCAGCGCCCCCTCAGCACCGGCGCCAGGCTCCGCGCCGCTCTTTTACCCCGATACCCTCGTCGGCACGGACTCGCACACGACGATGATCAACGGGCTGGGGATTGTCGGCTGGGGCGTGGGCGGGATCGAGGCCGAGGCCGGCATGCTCGGCCAGCCGGTCTATTTCCTGACCCCCGACGTGGTCGGGGTGCACCTGACCGGGGCGCTGCGCGACGGGGTGACGGCGACGGACCTGGCGCTGACCGTCACGCACCTGTTGCGCAAGGCGAAGGTGGTCGGCAAGTTCGTCGAGTTTTACGGGCCGGGCGCGGCGGCGCTGCCGGTTGTGGATCGGGCGACCATCGGCAACATGGCCCCCGAGTACGGCGCGACCATGGGCTTTTTCCCGATCGACGAGGAGTGCGTCAATTATCTGCGCCTGACTGGACGCAGCGACGAGCACTGCCGGCTTTACGAGAGTTATTATCGCGCCCAGGGCCTGTTTGGCATGCCGCAGAAAGGCCAGCTCGATTACTCGGTGGAGCTGGAGCTGGACCTGGGCGCGATCGCGCCGAGCGTGGCCGGGCCCAAGCGGCCGCAGGACCGGATCGAGCTGGGAAATTTGAAGCGGCAGTTTTTCCAGGGGTTCCAGCGGCCGATCACCGAGAACGGCTTCGGCAAGACCCGCCCGGAATTCGCGCGGTCGGTGCGGCTGGAAACGACCGCCCGGCGCAAGGCCAGGGTGGGCAACGGCTCGGTGCTGATCGCGGCCATCACCAGTTGCACGAACACGTCGAACCCGAGCGTCATGCTCGCCGCGGGTCTGCTGGCCAAAAAGGCGGTGGAAAAGGGCCTCAAGGTCAATCCCGCAGTCAAGGCCTCGCTGGCCCCGGGCTCGCGGGTGGTGAGCGATTACCTGAAGCAGACCGGCCTGCAACCCTACCTGAACAAGCTCCGGTTCAACCTCGTTGGCTACGGGTGCACCACCTGCATCGGCAATTCGGGGCCGCTGGACAGCGCGATCGAGGAGGCGGTGGTCAAGCACGATTTCGTCGCCGCCGCGGTCCTCTCGGGCAACCGCAATTTCGAGGCCCGGATCCACCAGAACATCAAGGCCAACTTCCTCATGTCACCCCCGCTGGTGGTCGCATTCGCCCTGGCCGGCCGGGTGGATATCGACCTGAGTTGTGAACCCCTGGGGAGGGGACGGGACGGTGAACCGGTTTACCTGGCCGACCTGTGGCCCAGCCAGGCCGAGGTCCGCGACGCGCTGCAGGCCGCGCTCAAGCCGGAGGTGTTTCGGAAGTTATACCGGGATTTCGCCAAACAGAATCCGATGTGGAACGAAATCCCGGCCAGCGGCGGCGAGGTGTACCGCTGGGACACGGCCAGCACCTATATCCAGGAGCCCCCGTTCTTCCTGCGATTCAACCTGCAGCCAGGGGAGATCGGCGAGGTGCGCGGGGCACGCGCGCTGGCCATTTTGGGCGACAGCGTGACGACCGACCACATCTCGCCGGCCGGCGCGATCAAGAAGTCTTCGCCGGCGGGCCACTACCTGCTCGAGCACGGCGTGAATTTCGTGGATTTCAACAGCTACGGATCCCGGCGCGGCAATGACCGGGTCATGACGCGCGGCACGTTCGCCAACGTCCGAATCAAGAACCTGATGGTCCCCGGGGTCGAGGGCGGCGTGACGAAATTCCAGCCGGGCGGCCAGCAACAGAGTATTTACGAGGCGGCGATGAACTATGCCGCGGCGGGCACCCCGTTGATGGTGATCGCCGGGCAGGAGTATGGCACCGGTTCGAGCCGCGATTGGGCAGCCAAGGGCACCGCTTTGCTCGGGGTGCGGGCGGTGGTGGCGCAGAGCTTCGAGCGCATTCATCGATCCAACCTGGTGGGCATGGGCGTGCTGCCGCTCCAGTTCAAGGATGGGGCTTCGGCGCAGACGCTGAAATTGGACGGTACGGAGACCTACGACGTCGTTGGACTCGACGCGCAGCTCGAACCGCAGCGCGACCTGACGCTGCGGATCACACGGGCCAACGGCCAGGTCGAGGACGTTGCCGTGCGCTGCCGCATCGACACGCCGGTCGAAATCGACTACTACCGGCACGGCGGGATTCTGCCATACGTGTTGCGGCAGTTGGTGGGGTAGGTGCGGAGCGCCGGCCTCCGATTCGGTGCATTCCTTGCGGCTCGATCACCGCGCCGTGCCGCTGGCCGGCGCTCCTACGGACAGCGGGTCCGAGAGAGGTGCCGCTGACAAAACTGACTCGAGCGTGGACCGTGGTCCGCGCTACGGACTCTTGGCCGGCGGCGGCGCGGCGGTGCTTTGACGGACGATCAGTTCGGCCGATAAGCGGGTGGTTTCGGGGTGCTCGCCCCGGAGGACACGCAGCATCGATTCCATGGCGGCGGCGCCGAGGCGGAACTTGGGTTGGCCGGCGGTGGTCAGCGGCACGCGGAAGAACTGACTCGTCATCACGTTGCCGAAACCCACCAGCGACAGCGCGGTGGGGATGGAGATGCCCTGGCTGGCGAAGACATTGGCCGCGCCGATGGCGACCAGGTCATTGACGGCCTGGACGGCCGTGGCGTGGGCGGACTCATTGATCATCTGCCGCGCCGCCTTCTCGCCCTCCTCGATGGTGGTGCCGGCGCTGAAGACCAAGCGGTCGTCCACGGTGATCCCGGACTCCTGCAAGGCGCGGCGGTAGCCTTCAAAGCGTTCCTGGGCCGCCGGCGCGGCCGCGGGACCGGCCAGGTAAGCGATCCGCCGGTGACCCAAGCCCAGCAGGTGTCGTGTCAGGTTCGTGCTTGCCTGGACGTCGTCAGTTTCGACATTGACGAATCCCTGGCAAAAGGGGCGGAGGTGTCCCAGGACGACGGTGGGGATGTTGCGTTGGCGCAACTCGTCGTAGATCGGCGCTTTGGCCTCCAAACGCCAGACTGGCGTCACGAACAGGCCGTCGATGCGCCGGGCCAGGAGGCGGCGGATGCAGGCCTCTTCGCGCTCGGCCTGGTGGAGGGTCTGGGACAGCAGCAGGTCGTAGCCCAGTTCACAGGCCCGTTCCTCCAGGGCCATGACGACGCGGGCGATGGTGGGGTCGGTCATGGCCGGGACGACCAGGCCCAGGAGCTTGGTGGTGCGGGTGCGCAGACTCTGGGCCATCGAGTTGGGCACGTAGCCCATCTGCTGGGCCAGGGAACGGACCCGTGCCTTGGTGGCGGGTGAGATGTCCGGGGCGTCGCGCAGGACCTTGGAGACCGTCATGACCGAGACCCCGGCGCGTTCGGCGATGTCTTTGAGGCGGATCACACGTTTGAGCCACTCCAGTGGAGTTTCTGCCGCAAGGTCTCAAAGAAGGAGCCCCCGTCCAGGCGCAGCAAACGCACCGAATCCGCGCTGCG
>JAGWYX010000306.1 GCA_018969165.1 Verrucomicrobiota bacterium | reverse complement strand
TTTCGCATCCCCAGGGTAATGCGACAAAGCGTCCCAAGGTACAAGGCCAAAATGGCACAATATCATGCGGTTACAGATTGGCATGAGGCACGACAGACAGTATGAATTCCTTAACGGCATTGCCCCTAAGGCGAGGATGGCCTGTTTGTGGTTCTCCTTGTGGATGGCTTCCGCGCGCGCGGCGGCCCGGAACAGCCGCGCGGCGTGAGCGTAACCTTCGGCGTCGGCCTTTTTGGCGAACGCCTCATAACGGTGAGCCGCGTTGGATTCGCCTTGGAACGCGGTGTTCAGGTTGTCGAGTGTTTGCTCGGAGACACTGGCTGACGCCGGCAAGACCGCGGCGAGGAGCGCGGCGCCGATCAACAGGACGATGGGTTTCTTCATAATGCGGCCACCATGCCACACCCATGATTGGAAAACCGTTAAGCCAACGTTAGAAATTCCTTACTCGACTTGACGACAAACGCGTCCCGTGCAGCCTCGCTTTTGTGCAGCAAATGCGAGCCTACGAGACAGTTTCCGTGGGCGTGGCCATCACCGTGCTCTTGCAGCCACTCGTTTGTCGCGGGAGTTCTTCCGTGATTGGCTGGAGCACGAGCGCCTCCGTCCTGACCAATATTCCCGCCGCATTGACCAACGCGGTTGAAATTGCGGCTGGCAGTGACCACGCGCTGGCGCTGACGGCAGATGGAAGGCTCGTCGCCTGGGGGCTGGATTCATCCGGTCAAACCAGCGTGCCGCCGGGCCTCACCAACGTCGTCGCCATTGCCTGCGGAGCGAATCATAACCTGGCGCTCAAGACGAACAGCACGGTGGTCGCGTGGGGCTACAACCATGTGGGTCAGACCAACGTGCCGCCCGCTCTGACCAACGTCGTGGCCCTTTCCGCCCGCCATTTTTCCGACTTGGCATTGACACGGGACGGACGGGTGGTGGGCTGGGGCTGGAACAACTACGGACAGCTCAACGTGCCCGCCTTGACGGACGTCGTCGCCATCGGCGTCGGGACTTTCTCCAACGCAGCCGTCCGGGCGAACGGGATGATGTGGGTGTGGGGTGACGCCTCGATCGCGAGGACTCCGGCCAATTTGAGCGATGCGATGGCCGTCACCTGGGGTGACAGTCACGCCCTGGCGCTGCCTCGCGACGGCACCGTCTTCGTCTGGGGGAACCAACCCGAAGCGCCTCCACGCCTCCGCAACGTCATCGTCTTCGGCAGTGGTGAGTCTCGACCGGCCTGTTCAGCGACTTTGTCCGGCGCTTTGCCATGTTGACGCTTCCCGGTGGAGCTTCACCAGCTTCGACCGGCGTGAGGGATTTGGTGAACGTTGGCGTATAGAACTTGAACTGAGTCAAACCGGCTGTCAGATTCGGAAACGGACTCAGGTGGCTTCTCGAAAGCGGGGCTGGTAGGCAACTGCAAATCGGCAAACCAAGAACCACGATCATGAATGCGCGGGACAAACACCTCGTCCAGGGCGGGTGCGTTTGGACAGGGCTGCTGGCCTGTGGCGCGTTGATACTGGGCGGCTGCAAGGGCGTCCCGACGGCGGGAGAGAAAGCGGCCCGTCAACAGGTGCAAACCGTTGCTGCCGGTTACCGACCCAATGATCGCAAACCGTTGCTGCCGGTCCTGACGCCCGATTCCAGCCTGAGCAATTTTCTGGCGTTCGCCATGCTCAATCAGCCGCAGGTGGAACAGGGCTATTACGATTGGCTGGCGTCGGTCGAGCGCATCACCCAGGCGCGCTCGCTGCCCGATCCGCAGCTCGGGTTTCAAATGGACATTCAGAACATCGTCACGTCCCTCATGCCCGGCCTGATGGGGAACATCCCGTGGCCGGGCAAACTCCGGGCAGGCGCGCGCGTGGCGTCCGCCGAGAGCCAGTCCAAGTACTTTGCCTTCCAGTCAGCGGTTCTCACGAGCGCATTCGACGTCAAACGGGCCTACTACCGGCTTTATTACCTGACGGAGAAAATCCGGGTTGATCGGGAAACGTCAAGGTTGTTGAGCGACCTGGAAGGCATCGCGCGCGCGCAAAACGCCGCTGGCAAGGTCACCTTGCAGGACGTGCTCCGCGCCCAAATCGAGCAGGACAGCCTCAACACGGAGATCGTCAACCTGGAGGACTCGCGCCCAGCGCTCCTGGCGCAGTTCAAGGCGGCGCTGGGCTTGGGCGTCGGCGAACCCGCACCCCCGATGCCCGGACGCTTTGAATCCACTTCCTTGAGCCTTTCCGCCGACCAGGTGTTCGAGACCGCGCTGGACCGCAACACCCAGCTCCGGGCGATGGCGGCCGACGTGCGCGCCGCCGAGGCCTCCCTCCTCCTGGCCCGCAAGGCGCGACTGCCAGATTTCGGTTTGGGCTTCATGGCCGACGTGCAAGCCAACCCGACCCTTTATCGTCTGCCGGGCAATCCGGGCACCGTCTCGCTGCCGATCTGGCGCGACAAGATCGCGGCGCAACTGGCCGAGGCGCAGGCCGCCAAGCGCTCCGCCCTGGCGCGCTTGTCCGCCGAGCAAATCGCGCTGGCGGTGGACGTGGCCGAGCGAACCTATCTTTACCGGGAGGCCACGCGCAACCTGGCCCTGCTCGACGACCGACTCTTGCCCAAAGCGCGCCAGTCGCTCGAGGTCGCGCGTGCCGGTTACCTGTCGGGCCAGATTGATTTCTTTAACCTGATCGACGCTGAACGGACCCTGCTCGGTTTCGAGTGGGATAAGGTGGAGGTCGCCACGCAGCGGGAAGTGGTCCTGGCGGAACTGTCGCTGATCGTTCAGGGAATGCCCCCGTCGGCCGTGACGATGGGCGCCGCCGTCGGCAGCAAGACCCCTATGAGCGGGGGCGGCCAGCCTTCCTGGAAGAGGACGAGCCGAGGGCGAATGTAAAGGCCCAAGTCTGCTATGAAACTGAATATGAAATCCCCGGGATTCGTTCCCCTGTTGCTGCTCGCGTTGGCGGTCCTCGGCGGTTCCAGCCTGCTGCTGAGCGGTTGCAAGCACGAACAGACCGCTGCCATCGAAGGCGGTTCGGAGCAAAAGACCCTTTACACCTGCGGCATGCACCCGCAGGTCATCAAGGATCAACCCGGCAACTGCCCGATCTGCGGGATGAAGCTCACGCCGATCAAGCGGGCGACGACCGCGCCGGGCGGCTCGGGAGCACGGAGAATCAAGTACTACAAGTCCACCATGATGCCGGGCGAAGTCCGCCAATCACCCGGCAAGGACAGCATGGGCATGGACCTGGTGCCGGTGTACGAGCAGGAGGCCGCCGCGGCCCAGTCCGCCGCGATCGCGATCGACCCGGTCACCGTTCAAGACATGGGCATTCGCACGGCGGTCGTGACTCGCGGCCCGCTCCGACGCGTGGTTCGGACCGTGGCGGTGATCGACTATAACGAGACGACGTTGGCGGACGTGACGACCAAGTTCAAAGGCTGGATCGAGAAGCTATACGTCAACGCCACGGGCGACCTGGTCATGCGCGGCGATCCGCTGTTCGAGATTTACTCGCCCGAGCTCTACAGTGCCGAGGTGGAGTATTTGCTGGCGTTGGGCTCGGCAACCCGCGGCGACTCCGGCAGCGAGGGGTTGCGGACCAGCGCCCTGACCAAACTCAAATACTTCGACATCTCCGATGAACAGATCGGCGAGCTGGAAAAGACCCGGCAACCCCGCAAGACCTTGCGCATCCTGGCTCCGCAGGCCGGCTTTGTAATCCAGAAGAAAGTGGTCGAGGGTCAGATGGTGGACGCCGGCATGATGATCTACCAACTGGCCGACCTGGGCCTGGTATGGGCACAGGCGGAGATTTACGAGCAAGACCTGCCGTATCTCAAACTGGGTCAGGAAGCCACCGTCACGCTCGCCTATTTGCCAGACCGCGAGTTCCGCGGGCGCGTCACCTACATCTATCCCTACCTGGACGAAAAAACCCGGACCGTCCGCGTCCGGATGGAGTTCCACAATCCGGGTTATTTCCTGAAGCCCGGCATGTTTGCCGCCGTCCAAATCGTTTCGGAACTGGAACCCGCAGCCTTGCTGCTGCCGAACATGGCCGTGCTGCGCAGCGGCGAACGGAACACCGTATTCGTCGCGCTGGCGGGCGGAAAGTTCGAACCGCGCACCGTCGTTCTGGGTCCGCAGGCCGAAGGTGACCGCTTCCAGGTCCTGAGCGGTTTGAAGGAAGGCGAGCGCGTGGTGACTTCGGGCCAGTTTATGCTCGATTCGGAGAGCCAGCTTCGGGAGGCCATCCAGAAAATGCTGGAACCCAACGAACCCGCGCCAACGGAACACGCGGGCCACGCAGGACCGGGCGGCCCAGGCGCGCCGCTAATGGCGCGCCAAGGTGGCGCCGTTGGCCCTGGATCCGAAGCCACCAACCTGGTGAAATACATCTGTCCGATGCCCGAGCATATCTCGATCGAGTACGACCATCCCGGTAAGTGCTCCATCTGCGGCATGACGCTGATCCCGGTGTCCCAAACGACGCTGCGCAAGCTCCAGCCGGGCGGCAAGCTCCTCTATTACACTTGCCCGATGCCGGAACACAGTGATGTGCATTCGGACAGACCCGGCAGTTGTCCCAAATGCGGCATGACTCTCATTCCCGTGATGGCGGCGCCCGCGCCAGCCCAACCCCGATCACCAACACCCGCCGGTGGCCGCCCGATGCCCGAAGGAATGGTCATGCCCGATCGGCCGCGCTGAGGACAAAGGGAGGCTATGCTCAAAGGCATCATCGATTTTTCGCTCAAGAACAAGTTCATCGTTCTCCTGAGCACCCTGGCGTTGGTCCTGGGCGGGGTCTATGCCGTGCGGAACATCCCGCTGGACGCCATCCCGGACCTGTCTGACGTGCAGGTGATCATTTACACGGAGTACCCGGGCCAGGCACCGCAAATCGTGCAAGACCAGGTCACCTATCCGATCACCGTCAAGATGCTCTCGGTGCCGTTCAAGAAGGTGGTACGGGGTTATTCCTTCTACGGCTATTCATTCGTCTATGTCATTTTCGAGGATGGCACCGATCCCTACTGGGCGCGCAGCCGGGTTTTGGAGTACCTTAGCCAACTCAGCAGCCAGTTACCCAAAGGAGTGACGCCCTCGCTGGGACCGGACGCCACCGGGGTAGGTTGGGCGTTCATCTACGCCATCAACTCGACCAACCGGAGTCTGCAGGAGTTGCGCTCGATGCAGGACTGGTACCTGCGCTACCAACTCACCGCGGTGGACGGCGTGTCCGAGGTCGCCTCCATTGGAGGTTTCGTCAAGCAATACCAGGTGACGGTGGACCCGGTGCGGCTGCGCGCCTATAACCTGCCCCTGGCCCAGATTCAGAAGGCAATCGAGATGAGCAATGGCGAAGTCGGAGGGCGTTCGCTCGAAATGGCCGAGACCGAGTTCATCCTCCGCGTCAAAGGCTATATCCAGAACCTCGATGACCTCCGCAAAATCGCCGTCGGGGTGGGTCCCGGTGGCGTCCCGATTCTGCTGCGCGACGTGGCGACGGTGCAACTGGGGCCGGAGATGCGGCGCGGCATCGCCGAACTCAATGGCGAAGGCGAAACCGTCGGCGGCATCGTCGTGGTCCGCTACGGAGCCAACGCGCGCAAGGTCATCCTGGACGTGAAGGCCAAGCTCGACCAGGCGATGAAAGGGCTGCCACCCGACGTGAAATACACCATCGCCTACGACCGGAGC
>JAGWYX010000305.1 GCA_018969165.1 Verrucomicrobiota bacterium | reverse complement strand
ATTTCCAGAAAAGCAAATGGGAGCTGGATAATCGCACGGGCGACCCTTACGCCAACCGCTACCTAGCCTCGATGCTCGGCTTTGCGCGCCTGGCCGACCAGGCGGGCGACGCCACGGCGGCCAGCGCGGCCCGTGACCAGGCGGCCGTCACCGCCGAAGGGCTGGTCGCCTGGTGGGAACGCACCGTCCAGGAACCGGCCTTCGGTTCCTTCACCAACACCACGCAACTGGACGCCTTCATCAACCACGGCGATAAACTGTTCCTGGCCCTGGCCCCGCATCGCCACCAGCTCGCGCTCTGGCAGGACTTAACCCCGGGCATCGCCCGCGGTCTGCGTGAGCGGATTCCGATGGTGCTCGAGGCGGTCTGGCAACGCTTCGCCGCTCTCTGCCCGACCTGGCCCTTCGCGGGCGCCGAACCCCAGGTCCACTTCGGCGAAAACTTCGTGGATACGCCCGATTTCGCCCTGGACGCCTTCCGGGCACGAGCTTGGCTGAGCGACGCGCCGCCGGCCGAGCTGGCCGAGGATCTGGACCTGCCGCGCTGCCCGGCTGACCTCGATTACGTCATCAAGCTGGCCATCATCCTCGAACGCTAGCGAGGCGCCGCTCCATGAGCGCACTCGGGCCAACCTGCCGGTCGGCCGTCCGGCGGCGCGGCGGCGCCGCCCTACCGGTGAGATTGAGGCCGCAAGCCAGCGCACGCCAGTTGAAGCCCGCGACCACCTGTAGCCGCGGGCTTCAGCCCGCGCCCAACCGCTCTCTACTCGCGCACGACGGCTTGCAGCCGCTGCTTCAACTCGGCCACGATCTTCTCATGCGCGGCGTTGACCTCGGCGTCCGTCAAGGTCCGCTCCCCATGCCGGTAGGTGAAAGCGTAGGCCACACTCTTGCGGCCCGCCGGCAGGTTCTGACCGCGAAAGACATCAAACAACTCGACCGCTTCCAGGTGCGGGGCCTTGGCCTGCCGCACCGCCTGCAAGACCGCCTCATGCGTCGTCGCCTCCGGCACCATCATGGCCAGGTCGCGTCGCACCCCGGGAAACACCGGCAGCGGCTTGAAGGCCTTGGCCGGGTTGCGCCGCGCCAATAATTGGTCGAAGTCCAGCTCGGCCAACATCACCGGCTGGCGCAGATCATAGTCGCGCGCCACCAGCGGCGAGAGCTGCCCCAACTCGCCCAGCCACAGCTTGCCGCCCAGTTGAACCGCGGCCGACTCGGCGTAGATCGCCGAAGCCTCCGCGGCACGGACAAACGTCACGCCGCGCAGCCCGAACTGGTCGAGGAACTCCTCGAGCAGCCCCCGCAAATCATACCAGTCAAATTTCGCCTCCCGCTCGGTGCCGTTCCAAAACAGGGGTTGGCGTCGGCCGGTCAGCGCGATGGCCAGCCGGCGCGCTTCACGAGGCGGGCCACCCGCCTTGTCCGCCCGACGCGCTGGCCCGGCCTCAGGCGCCTGCGAAAAGACCCGGCCGATTTCGAACAGGGCGACCTCGGTGATTTGGTGGCGGGCATTGTGGCGGAGCGCGGCCAACAAACCCGGCAGCAGGCTCGGGCGCAAAACGTCCATGTCGGCGCTCAGCGGGTTGGCCAGGGCGACGAGACCGGCGCCCGCCGCCTTGCAGTCCGCTTTGGAAACGAGGGTTTGACCCTGGGCCTCGCCGAGCCCCAGCCCGGCCAATAGCCGGCGCGCCTCGGTCAATTGATCGTGAACGGCGTCATAAGCGTTGGCCCCAACCGCGCCGCGCGGCGGTGTCGCCGGGATTCTCTCCACCCCGTGGAGCCGCGCGACCTCCTCGATCAGGTCGATCTCCCGTTTCAAGTCCACGCGAAAGCTCGGGACTCGAACGGTGACCGACGGCGGGGCCTCGGGCGCGGCCTCGACCGGCCGGGCGACGCGTCCGGAGACCTTCAGGCCGAGCTGGCCCAGGTGATACTCGATCTCCTCCGGGCGCAGCGCCAGACCGAGCATCTGGTTGACCTTGGCGTGGCGCAGGGTGATCTCGCGCGGCTCGACCGGGCGCGGATACGTGTCCACGATCCCGTCGGCCGCCTGCCCGCCCGCGACCTGGAGGATCAACTCGACGCAGCGTCGGCTGGCCCAGTCGCAGATGCCAACGTCGGCCCCGCGCTCGAAACGGTAGGACGCGTCGGTGCGCAGTCCCAGGGTCTTGGCTGTGCGCCGGATGTTGGTCGGCTGGAAATAGGCGCTCTCGAGCAGCACGTCGGTGGTGCGCTCGTTGATCTCGGTGTTTTGCCCGCCCATGACTCCCGCCAGGGCGATCCCTTTCTGCTCATCGGCGATCAAGAGCATCTCCTCGGCGAGCCCGCGCTCGAGGCCATCGAGGGTGACGAACTTCTCGCCGGCGCGCGCGCGCCGGACCACGAGGGTGGGCTTGCCGCCGGTGCCTTTGGCCACCCGGTGATAGTCGAAGGCGTGCAGTGGCTGGCCAGTCTCGAGCATCACGTAGTTGGTGACATCGACCACGTTGTTGATGCTCCGGAGCCCGACCTTCTCGAGCGCCACCCGCAACCAGTCCGGGCTGGGGCCGACCTTCACGCCCCGAACGACCCGCGCCGTGTAGCGCGGACAACGTTCGGGATCCTCCAGCCGGACGGCGACCAAATCGTCAACGCGGAAGGCGGAAGGCGGAAGGCTTGCCTCCGGAACGCGGAGCGCTTCGCCGGTAACGGCGGCGATCTCGCGTGCGATCCCGATCACGCTGTTGAGGTCCGGCCGGTTGGGCGTGATTTCGAGATCATACACGGTGTCGCTCCCCGCCCGCCCGAGGTGCTCGGCGAACGGCTGGCCGACCTGGGCGTCGGCCGGCAGGATCAAAAGCCCGTCCCCTTCCGCGGCCAGGCCGAGTTCCCGGGGCGAGCACAGCATGCCGTGGGACTCGACGCCGCGGATGCGGCCAACCTTGATGGTCAGCGGCGCCTCGCCGGGTTTGGCGGGCAACGTCGCCCCCGGCAGGATCAGCGGGACTTTGTCGCCGACCTTGAAATTTTTCGCGCCGCAGACGATCTGCCGCTCGCCGCGCCCGTCATTGACGCGGCACAGGGAAAGCTTGTCGGCATTGGGATGCGGGTCACACGTCAGGACCTGGGCAACCACGATACCGTCGAATTCGCCGCCGAGTTTTCGCGCGCCCTCGACTTCGAGCCCGAGCATGGTGAGCCGATCGGCCAGTTGCTCCGGCGATCCATCGAACGCGACGTATTCCTTGAGCCAGTTAAGCGTGACCTTCATGCTGCTTAGTGGCCGTAAAACCGGACCCGGCCGGTCGCAAGGTCATACATGCCGCCCACCAGCAGAACCTGGCCCTGGTCGATCAGCTCGCGCAGAATCGGGCTGCGCTCGCGAATCTGCTCGAGCACCAGGCGCACATTCGCCTCGGCGATTTGCTCGACGAACTCGTGGTTCTTCGAGTTCCGCGGCTGGACTTCGGGTGGCACGCGGTCGATCGCCGGCTTGATCCGGCCGAGCAACCCGGTGAGGTTCCCCAGCACCACGCCGTCGGCCGCTCCTTTGATCGCGCCGCAATTGGAATGGCCGATGACGGCAATCACTTTGGCGCCGGCGACCTTGCAGGCGAACTCCAGGCTGCCGAGGATGTCGTCGTCCAAAATGTTGCCAGCCACCCGCGCGCTGAACACGTCGCCGATGCCCTGGTCGAAAATCAACTCGATCGGCTGGCGGGAGTCGATACAGCTCAGGACCGCGGCGATGGGGT
The DNA here is from genome assembly GCA_018969165.1 of Verrucomicrobiota bacterium. Lineage (GTDB taxonomy): Bacteria > Verrucomicrobiota > Verrucomicrobiia > Limisphaerales > JAGWYX01 > JAGWYX01. Next base: position 1,986 of record JAGWYX010000305.1, on the reverse strand, counting down.
ACTGGCCGGCGGCCGTGGTCTTGACCCGGGCGAGCGGATCGCCACCGAGCGGGTGGCCCGAGACGAAGCGCTGGTTGCCGGCCTGCAACTCGGCCAGCGCCTCGCGCGGCGTCATCGCCTGCTGGGCGGCCTTGGTCCGCGCGGGCTGGACCTGGTGGACGCCCGCCGTCGGGCCCGGCTGGGTCTGACAGCCTTGGTCCAGCAAGGCGACGGGGATCAGCAGCGTGGACAGGAGCAGAGCGTTTAATCGTGGTTTCATAGGGTGGCGGCAACCGCGAATCCCGCGCCTAAAATTGGCGCAAGAACCGCAGGTCGCCCTCGTAGAAAAGCCGGATATCGTTGACGCCATACCGGATCATGGCGATGCGCTCGATGCCGAACCCGAACGCCCAGCCGGTCCACGCCTCGGGGTCGTAGCCGACGTTCTCGAACACCTGCGGATGAATCATGCCGCACCCGGCGATCTCCAGCCAGTCCTTGCCCATCTTGCGCGTCAGCGCGCTGGAAAAATCGATCTCGAAGCTCGGCTCGGTGTACGAGAAATAATGCGGCCGGAAGCGGATCTTCACGTCGCTCCCCAACAGGTCCTTGAACACGAACTCGACCGTCCCCTTGAGGTCCCCAACCGTCACGTCGCGGTCCACGTAAACGCCGTCGATCTGCTGGAAGGTCGGGTTATGCGTGGCGTCGGCGTTGTCGCGGCGATACACCCGGCCCGGGACGACGACCCGCACCGGGGGCCGTTGGGATTCGAGCACGCGCACCTGGACGGAGGTCGTGTGGGTGCGCAGCAGCAGCGGGCGGCCCGGGGTCGAGCCGGGCGCCGCGCCGGCGGCCTCCAGATAAAAAGTGTCGTGCGTGTCGCGCGCCGGGTGATCCGCCGGGGTGTTCAGCGCGTCAAAACAATGGTAATCGTCCTCGATCTCGGGACCGTCGGCCACCGCAAAGCCGATCCGGCGAAAGCTCCGGACAATGTCCTCGGTCACCTGCGTCAGCGGATGCAATTTGCCCAGCGGCCGGCGGCGGCCGGGCAAGGTGAAATCGGTGGGCTCCTTGGGCGCGGCGGCGGCCAGCTCGAGCGCGCGGCGGCGCTCGGCCAGCGCGGTCTCGAGTTCGGTCTTGGCCTGGTTGAGTTGCTTGCCCGCGACCGGCCGCTCCTCTTTCGAGAGCGCGCCCAGTTGCTTAAGCAAGGCGGTGAATTGCCCGTGCGGCCCGATCCAGTTGCCTTTGGCGCGTTCCAGGGCGGCGAGGTCGGCCGCCCCGCTCAGGTCGGCGAGCGCCGCCTGTCTGAGCGGATCGATTTGGTCCAGCAGCGACATCATGATAGATTCCTTGAAGCCCCCAAACCAAACCAACAGCAGGAGGACCAGAACTTGATCTGGCCACAGAGAGCGCTCGGGTTCAAGGAATCTAACGTCTCAGACCTTGGCGGTCTTGGCCTTGAGGGCGGCTTGCGCCGTCTGGATCAGCTCGGCAAAAGCCGCGGCATCGGTGGCCGCCAGCTCGGCGAGAATCTTGCGGTCCAGCGCGACCTGGGCGGCCTTCAGACCTTCCATGAACCGGCTGTAGGTCATGCCCGCGGCCCGGGCGGCGGCGTTGATCCGAATCTGCCACAAGGCGCGAAAATTCCGTTTCTTGGTCTTGCGATCCCGGAAGGCATACTGCCGGCCGTGATCGACGGCGTCGGACGCATAGCGGTAGAGTTTGGACCGGCGGCCGCGAAAGCCTTTGGCCGCCCGGAGCATTCGGGTGCGGCGTTTGCGGGAGGCGGGGGCGTTGGTGACACGCATAGGCAGGGCTCCAGGTTAAGCGGGCGAACGTCGGGGTCCGTTCAACGGGAAAACGGCAGATTCTGCGTGACCCGGTACACGTCGGTGGGATCGACCAGCTTGGCGGTGCCCAGGTGGCGGCGGCGCTTGGCGTTCTTGGTCGCCAACAGGTGGCGCTTGCCGGCCAGCATGCGCAGCACCTTGCCGCGCGCCGTAA